>JAOPVN010000254.1 GCA_025966175.1 Modestobacter sp.
TTCCCGACAGCCGCTCGTAGAGCCGGAAGTAGTTCTGCAGCGTGATCGTGGCGAGGGTCTGGTTCTCGTCCTTGATCTGCACCTTCTCCTTGGCCTCGATGGCCTGGTGCATGCCCTCGTTGTAGCGCCGGCCGGCGAGCACCCGGCCGGTGAACTCGTCGACGATGAGGACCTCGCCGTTGCTGACGATGTACTGCTGGTCCTTGTGGAAGAGCTCCTTGGCCTTCAGCGCGTTGTTCAGGTAGCCGATGAGCGGGGTGTTGACCGCCTCGTAGAGGTTCTCGATGCCCAGCTGGTCCTCGACGAACTCCACGCCCTCCTCGGTCACCGCGACCGTGCGCTTGGACTCCTCGACCTCGTAGTGCCGGTCGCGCTTGAGCAGCGGCGCCATCCGGGCGAACTCGCCGTACCACTTGGCGCTGGTCTCGGCCGGCCCGCTGATGATCAGCGGGGTGCGCGCCTCGTCGATGAGGATCGAGTCGACCTCGTCGACGATGGCGAACGCGTGGCCGCGCTGCACCAGGTCGCCCTTGGTCCAGGCCATGTTGTCGCGCAGGTAGTCGAAGCCGAACTCGTTGTTCGTGCCGTGCGTGATGTCGGCGGCGTACTGCTGCCGGCGCACGTCGGGCCGCTGGCCGGAGACGATCGTGCCGATCGACAGGCCCATGAAGCGCTGCACCCGGCCCATCCACTCCGCGTCGCGCTGGGCCAGGTAGTCGTTGGTGGTGACCACGTGCACGCCGTCGCCGGACAGCGCGTTGAGGTAGGCCGGCAGCACACCCGTCAGGGTCTTGCCCTCACCGGTCTTCATCTCGGAGATGTTGCCCAGGTGCAGCGCCGCGCCACCCATGATCTGCACGCGGTAGTGCCGCTGGCCCAACGTGCGGGTGGCCGCCTCGCGGACCACGGCGAACGCCTCCGGGAGCAGCTGGTCGAGGGTCTCCCCGTCGCCGTAGCGCTCCTTGAACTCGTCGGTCTTGGCCCGCAGCTCGGCGTCGGTCAGGTCGGTGACGCCGACCTCGAGGGCCTCGACCGCGTCGGCGATCTTCGACAGCCGACGGACGATCTTGCCCTCACCGGCACGCAGGATCTTCTGGAACACCACGACCCCAGCGTAGGCGGCTCAGCTGGGAACTGGTCCCGGCGCGGCCGAACGCGCTGGTCCCGCCCGCTGCTCCGTACGCTCCGCGAGCGTGTTCTCCCCCACCCGCCCCGAGTTCGGTCCCGGTCTCCTCGCCTTCCTCACCGAGCGGCACCTGGCCACGCTGACCACTGTGCGGGCCGACGGCACCCCGCACGTCGTCCCGGTCGGCGTCACGTTCGACGCCGCGACCGGGACGGCGCGGGTGATCACCTCCGGCACCTCGGCCAAGGCCCAGCACGTGCGTGCCGGGCGGTCGCGGGTGGCGATCTGCCAGGTCGACGGGCGCTGCTGGGCGACGCTGGAGGGGACGGCGGTGGTGCGCGAGGACGCCGCGGCGGTCGCCGACGCCGAGGCCCGCTACGCCCTGCGCTACCGCACACCCCGGGTCAACCCGGCCCGCGTGGTGCTGGAGATCTCGGTGGACCGGGTGCTGGGCAACGCGGAACGCCGGCGGGCGCCCCAGGAGGAGGAGACCCCGGCGTGAGCGAGCTCGATCTCAGCAGCATCGACCTGACCACCGAGGTCATCCGCACCGACCGGCTGGTGCTCCGGCCGTTCCGGGACGACGACGTGGCGACGGTGTTCGCCGGCTGCCAGGACCCCGACGTCCAGCGCTGGTCGAAGGACCCCCGTGCCCCCCAGCCCTCGCGAGTTCGGCCCGGGACCCTGCACGGGGGCCAGGCGGCGCGGCAGCCCTGACCGTCACGATCGAGGTCGACGGGCGGGTCGTGGGCTCCACCGGCCTGCACCGGATCGGCCAGCACCCGCTGGGCCCGGAGATCGGCTACTGGATGGCCGCGGAGGCCCGCGGGCGGGGCTACGCGGCCGAGACGACACACGCCCTGGCCGAGTGGGCGATCGGGCTCGGCGCTCCCCGGGTGTACCTGGTGGCCGACGTCGGCAACCGCGGCTCGCAGGCCGTCGCCCGCCGGGCCGGCTTCGCCCAGGAGGGCGTGCTGCGCTCCTACCTGCGGTACCGGGACGGCAGCCGCGGCGACGCGGCACTGTTCGCGCGGGTTGCCGGGGACTGACCGCCCGCAGACGGCGGCGAGCCGCCCTCCGCGGTGCGGAGGACGGCTCGCCGGTGTACCTCGTTCAGACGCCCGCAGGCTGTCGTTCCCCCGCGGCTCCGGCCATCACCATCGCCGCGGCCGGGGCGGCCTCGTCCCCGGGTCCGACCGCGGAACCGAGGCGGAGCAGGCCGTAGTCGAAGGCGTGCCGCCGGTAGACGACCGACGGCTGCCCGGTGTCGGCGCAGAGGAACAGGAAGAAGTCGTGCCCGACCAGCTCCATCTCGTAGAGCGCCTGGTCGACGTGCATCGGGGTGGCCGGGTGCACCTTCTCCCGGACGACCCGGCCGGGCAGGTGCTCGTCCAGGTCGGTGACCAGCGGACCTCCGGTGGCGGTCATCTCCCCGTCGAGTGCGGGTTCCGGGGCGCTGCTGACCCCGGCCGGGACATTCTCGCTCGCGACCGGCGCGGCGGACTCGTCGACGGGGGCTGCGTCGACCCGCACGCTCGGTGGGGTACGCCGGCCGTGGTGCACACGGCGGCGGTCGTTGGCCCGCCGCATCCGGCTCTCCAGCTTGCCGGCGGCGAGCTCCAGGGCGGCGTAGAAGTCCGGCGCGCACGCCTCCGCGCGCGCCACCGGGCCCTTGCCGCGCAGCGTGATCTCCACGCGCTGACAGTTGGCCGCCTGACGGGGGTTCTTCTCGTGCAAGAGCTCGACGTCGATGCGGATGACCTTGCCATCGAAGCGTTCGAGTTGACCGACCTTGTCTTCCACGTGCTGGCGGAAGTGCTCGGGCACCTCGACGTTCCGACCTCGGACCACGATCTCCATCAGACCTCCCGATTGAGCAGGCTGTGATCACTCCGACACTAGGCGCTCTCCCGAGGTCCCGATACTGGAACCGAGGAAGTGCCAGCCGGAGCTCAGCCACGAACAGTGAACGCCCCTGGTCCGGTCACCGGAAGAGGCTGTCGGACCCGTCGTGGCGTGGCCGCGACGACCGCAGCGAGCACCGGCGTGTCCGCTCGCGGACACGACACGTCGGGCGCGGCCCGCAGCGCCCGGGCGGCCTCGGTCAGCGTCGCGCCACTGGTGACGACGTCGTCCACCAGCACCAGCCGGCTGCCCTGCGGCAGTGCGGTCCGCGGCGGCAGCGCACGGAACCGACCGGCGAGGTTGGCCCGCCGCTCGAGGACGTCCAGCCCCGCGGAGTCGCGGACCCGGCGACCGCTCACCCGGCCCAGCAGCCGCGCCGTCCGGGCCGGCACCCCCGCTGCCCGCAGCTCCGCACTCGCGACGTCGGCCAGCTCCCGCACGTGGTCCCGACCGCGGTGCCGCACCGCCGCTGCCGAGCTGGGCACGGGCACCAGCAGCACCGGGCCGGGCCGGCCCCGGGGCTCGGGCAGGCCGTCGAGCACGGCCGCGACAGCCAGCGCCAGCGCGGTTCCCAGTGGACCAGCCAGCTCCGCCCGCCCGTGCTCCTTGAACGCCAGCACCGCCGGGCGGACCGGGCCGGCGTACGCACCGGCCGCCACGGTGGGCGGGAAACCCGGGGGGTGCCGCCGTGGCTGGGCCAGCCGCGGGCGGGTCAGCAGGCGCCGGCAGCTCCCGCACAGCACCGCGCCCGGGACGCCGCATCCGCCGCAGATCCGCGGCAGCACCAGGTCGGCCAGTGCCCGTCCGCCCACCAGCACCGCCGCCGGGAGGGACCGCACGCCGTCCACCCTGCCGCTGTCGACATCCCCGGCCTGCTCACCGGGTGGCCCCGGGGACCGGTTGGGCGCCTGGGGACGGCGGACGGCGCCCGGCCCTCACATCGGGTAGAAGGGCGCCGTTCCCGGCCGTGGCTCCGCGCCGCGCACCAGCGTCGTCCAGTTGCCCCCGGCCAGCGTCCACATCGTGCCGTCGGCGCTGATCAGTGGCTGGCGACCGGGCGCCGCGGCGATCGCGGTCGGCTGCCCGGGCAGACCGGAGGTGGTGGTGGCCTGCAGCCCCCAGCCGTCGACCCCCACGGTGTACGGCACGGTCCGCTCGGCGCTGGGGTCATCGGCCAGCAGCATCAGCAGGCCGGCGTTGCGCCAGCCCACGTCGACCACCTGCCGGAGCGTGGGCGCCACCGACCGCCAGTCCCGGACGCTGACCGTGTCCTCGTCCCGGACCACCGTGCCGACGTAGAGCTGCCCGCCCTCGGGGCCCTGGACGACGACGGCGGCGCGCACCCCGTCCGGGGACAGCTCGAACGTCGTCGCCCGGCCCAACCCGGGCAGGGTCGTCGCGCTGACCGTCTGCGGGGACCCACCCGAGGGCAGCCGCACGACCTCGGCGCCGTCCCGCACCGTCCAGACCTCGGCGCGGGTCCCGGCGGTGGTCGGGTCGGTGAAGGCGGAGCCGGTCAGCACCGGGGCCAGGTCGCCGCCGTAGAGGCCGGCGAACAGGGTGGCCGGGGCACCGCCGGGCGCCGTCGTCGACACCCCGGCCATCAGGCCCAGTCCACTGGTCCGCGCGTCGACCGAGACGGCGGCCGAGCTCAGGCCGTAGACCCCCTGGCCGGCCGGCCCGGGCGCGGCGCTGCCGTCGGTGGCCAGCCGCAGTCCGCCGTCGGCCAGGTAGTGGCCGACCGCGCCGACCGGGGCGCCGTCGGGGTTCAGGCCGGCCCAGTCCCCCGTGCTCCGCCCGTCCGGCACGTCGGGCACGCCGGGCACCCCCAGCGGCTGTCCGTCGCGCAGCACCTCGACCGAGTTGAGCTCCAGCTGCGACAGCGACCAGGTCAGCTGCGCGGAGGCGGCCTCCAGCGTCGCGTCGGTGACGTCACTGGGCCAGGTCAGGTCGACCGTCGCCATCGCCCCGGCGACGCTCACCGTGCTGCGCAGCTCGGCTCCGGCCAGCGGGTTGGCCACCCCGGCGGCGATCGCCGGGGACGCTCCGGCGATCAGTCGTTCGACCAGTGCGTTGGGCTGCGCCTCGCCGGTCACCAGGTAACGGGGGTCGGGGACGACGCGGGTGCCGGTGGGGTCGAGGAAGTAGGCGTCGACCGCGTCGTAGGTCCGCGAGAAGTCCGGTTCCAGCAGTAGCAGCCCGTCGGGCGGATCGGTGATGCGCCATTCCCCGGAGTCGTCGGAGAGGGTGAAGCTGCGGTTGAAGATCGTGCCGGTGCCCACGCTGAAGACGCCGCGCTGATCGAGGGCGCCGACCAGGCTCCCGGTGACGTCCACCGTGCCGGACCTCGTCTGTACCAGTGCGAAGTCCTGGCTGATCACGGTCACGCCGTCGCTGTCGGACCAGTTCCGGGCGGCGTCCTGGCTGAGGAACTGCCGGGCCACCGGGTGGTTGCGCACGACGCTGGCGCTGGCGTCGATGAAGCCGCGGACCACCTCCTCCGGCGTCGCCCCCGCCTCCGGGCGCAGCGGCTCGATGCCGACGGCGGAGTCGGTCGGCGCGGCGACCTGGGTGATCTCGATGGTCGGGGAGTCGCTCGGCACGGTGCTGCAGCCGGCCAGCAGCACGACGACCAGGAGGGGGAGGACGGCGGCCGGCCGACGCAACCGGGTCACGACCGGCCGCGCAGGAACGGCGGGCGCAGCGGCAGGGGCGAGCTGGTCAGCTCGGTGCCGGCGGTCATCGGCAGGGTCAGCCGGAACTGCGCGCCCTCCCCCGGCAGCCCCCACACCTGCAGCCAGCCGCCGTGCAGCCGGGCGTCGTCCAGGCTGATCGACAGCCCCAGCCCGCTGCCGCCGACGGTCCGCACCCGCGCCGGGTCGGCCCGCCAGAAGCGGTCGAAGACGTGCTGGGCGTCGGCGGAGGTCAGCCCGATGCCGTGGTCCCGCACGGTGATCGCCGCGGCGGAACCGGACGCGGCCAGGGTGATCTCCACCGGCTGGCCGGCGCCGTGCTCGATGGCGTTGCCGACCAGGTTGCGCAGCACCCGCTCGACCCGCCGTCCGTCGACCTCGGCGATGACCGGCACCGCCGGGACGGCGACCTGCAGCGTGCAGTCGTGCCGGGCGGCCAGCGCGCTCATCCCCTCGGCCACCCGGGCGATCAGTGGCCCGAGGTCCTGCGCCTCGGCCTCCAGGACGGCGGCACCGGCGTCGTAGCGGCTGATCTCCAGCAGATCCGACAACAGCACCTCGAACCGGTCCAGCTCGGCCCGCAGCAGCTCCGCGGAACGCGCGACGGCGGGATCGAACTCGCCGCGGGCCTCGTGCAGCACCGCCGCAGCCATCTGCACGGTGGTCAGCGGGGTGCGCAGCTCGTGGGAGACGTCGGAGGTGAACCGCTGCTGCAGCTGCGAGAGCCCCTCCAGCTGGGTGATCTGTTTCTGCAGGCTGTCGGCCATCGCGTTGAAACTGGTGGCCAGCCGGGCGAGGTCGTCCTCACCGCGCACGACCAGCCGCTCCTCGAGGTGCCCGTCGGCCAGCCGCTGGGCGCTGCCGGCGGCGCGGCGCACCGGGTCGACCACCAGGCGGGTGACCAGCACGCCGATGCCGGCGACGAACAGCGTCAGCACGGCGCAGGTGATCAGCACCGTGCTGCGGATCCCCTTCAGGCTGTCCTGCTCCTGGTCCAGCGGGAAGGCGAAGTAGACCTCGACGCGGTCGCCGGTCTGCCCGTCGGTGGGCACCGGCGCACCCACCAGCAGGGTCGGGACCGGATGGCCGTTCGCGTCGGGCACCGGCGCGTACCGGTAGGCCTGCGCGCCGTCGGCCACCCGGGCCCGCAGGTCGGCGGGCAACGCCGGGAACACGTCCCGGCGGCTGGCCGCCGGGCGCTCCTCGTTGCCGGAGAGGTAGACCATCACGACGTCGAAGTCACCCGCTGCCCCACCGCGGGAGCGCAGGTTCTCCACCGTGCGCGAGAGCGTGGAACGGACGCTCGCCGAGTCACCGGTCGCGATGCCGCTGACCTCGGACTGCGCGTACCGCACCCCGGACAGCGACTGGTCGACGGCCGCCTGCCGCTTCGCACCGAGCAACTGGTCACTGATCTGCCGGAACAGCACCAGGCTGACGATCACCACCACGACGGCCGCGACGAGCATGGTGATCGCGCCGACGCGCAGCTGCAGCGAGGCCCGCCAGGCGTGCACGGCGCGGCGGACGGCGCGCGCACTGAACACGATCGTCCGGCGGCGGGTCCGGCGCAGCCGACGGCCGACACCGGCCCGCAGCTCCGGCACGGACCGCGGGGGACGGCGCGGCCGGCCCGGACCGGCGCCGGCCGGGGGCGGTGCGGAGGGGCCGACGGCCTCGCCGGGCGGGGCGACGGCCGGGGGCCCTGTCGGGGGGCCGGTCGTGGTGCTCACGGCCGGGACGGCGCCCCGGTGACCGCCCCGCTCACGGGGTACCTGGGTTCGCTTCCGCGGTCCGCTCCGCTCACGGGGGGCCGGCCTTGTAGCCGACGCCGCGCACGGTCAGCACCACCTCGGGCTTCTCCGGGTCCCGCTCGACCTTGGCCCGCAGCCGCTGGACGTGCACGTTGACCAGCCGGGTGTCCGCCGCGTGCCGGTAGCCCCAGACCTGCTCGAGCAGCAGCTCCCGGGTGAACACCTGGCGCGGCTTGCGGGCCAGGGCGACCAGCAGGTCGAACTCCAGCGGGGTCAGCGGGATCGGCACGCCGTCCCGGGTGACCTGGTGGGCCGGCACGTCGATCTGCACGTCACCGATGGCGAGGCTCTCGGCCTGCCCGTTCTCGCCGCGGCGCAGCTGTGCCCGGACGCGGGCGACGAGCTCGACGGGCTTGAACGGCTTGGTGACGTAGTCGTCGGCGCCGGCCTCCAGCCCCTGCACGATGTCGATCGTGTCGCCCTTGGCGGTGAGCATCACGATCGGCACCGTCGACTGGGTGCGGATGTCGGCGCAGATCTGCAGGCCGTTGCGGCCGGGCAGCATGAGGTCCAGCAGCACCAGGTCGGGGCGCAGCTGTTGGAAGGTCGCCACCGCCCGGGCGCCGTCGGAGACGAAGGCCGGTTCGTAGCCCTCGCGGCGAAGCACGATGCCGAGCATCTCGGCGAGCGCGGCGTCGTCGTCGACCACGAGGACGCGGCCGCGGCTGGTGCCCTGACTGGGTGCGGAAGGTGGCACGACGTCCATTCTGCGTGACGTTGGCCAGGAAACGGTCCGCCCCGCCCGGGAGATCCCCCGGGCGGGGCGGAATGCCTACTGGACCCGGCCGCTGGACGTCACCAGCGGCCGGCCCCCTTGCAGGGCCCCGCCGCGAGCCTGCGAGTGGCGGGGGGCAAGGGGGTCCTCTTAGTAGCGGTAGTGGTCGCTCTTGTAGGGCCCCTCCACCGGGACGCCGAGGTAGTCGGCCTGCACCTTGGTCAGCTCGGTGAGCTTGACGCCCAGCGCGTCCAGGTGGAGCCGGGCGACGTGCTCGTCGAGCTTCTTGGGCAGCACCGTGACGCCGGGGGTCTGGCCCTCGTAGGCGGCGCGGTTGTTCCACAGCTCGATCTGGGCCAGCGTCTGGTTCGAGAACGACGCGCTCATCACGAAGCTGGGGTGCCCGGTGGCGTTGCCCAGGTTCAGCAGCCGGCCCTCGGAGAGCACGATGATCGTGTGGCCGTCGGCGAACCGCCACTCGTCGACCTGCGGCTTGATGTT
>JAOPVN010000544.1 GCA_025966175.1 Modestobacter sp.
ACCGGGGCACTCGACACCGGGGCACTCGACACCGGGGCACTCGACACCGGGGCACTCGACACCGGGGCGCCGGTCGGGGCCGTCGTCGACGCCGGCGGCGCCGTCAGGGAAGGCGGATCGGTCAGGCCCGGCGCGGACGACGCTGGCGTGCCCGACCTTGCCGCAGAGCCTGTCCCGGTCGACGGTGTGGACGTGTCTGCAGCGGGCGCGGCGCCGGCGGCCGGGCTCAGGCCCACGTCGATGGCCGGCGGTGGAGCAGGGTTGGCCGGCGGCACCGTCGGCACCGGCTCCGCGGGCGGCGTGGGGAGGAGTGGCGGCGGTGGTGTCCCCGCGTACCTGGCGGCGAGGGTCAGGACTGTCGCCACGTAGCTGTCGGAGTGGTTGTAGGCGAGCACCGCGCGCGTCTGCCCGGCCACCGAGGACAGGTCCCCTCCTGCGGCACAGAGGTACTTCGCCGTCGCCGCGGCCGCGTCGGCGATGTCGAACGGGTCGCGTCGCCCGTCGCCGTCGCCGTCGCCGGCGTAGGCCTTCCAGGTCGAGGGGATGAACTGCATCGGGCCAACGGCACGGTCGTAGACCGGATCGCCGTCGAGCCGCCCACCGTCGGTGTCCTGGATCAGCGCGGTGCCGACCCCGTCCAGGACGATGCCGATGATGGGAGGCGTCGAGCGGCCGTCGGCGTGCAGCACCGCCCCGGCGAAGCGCCCGTGGTTGGACTCCACGCGTCCGATGGCGGCGACCAACGGCCAGGAGATGTGGCATGAGGTGGGGCTGGCGGCAGCCGCGCGGACGTAGGCCTCGAGCGCGACCGACGGGATACCGCCGGCCGCCAACGCGGAGGCGCGCCCGGTGCCGCTGGCCGGTGGAGTCGATCGGGACGGTGCATCGGGTCCCGGCGCCGGATCTGTGTGGACGGCGTCCTCCTGGCGTGTCGCAGCAGGAGCCGGCTCGGTGCTCGGCACCACCTCGGCGGCCGGCACGTGTGGCTCCGCCGACAGCGCGGGCGAGATCGATCCGGCGAGCGCCGCGCTGTCCGCCTGCGGGACCGCTACCAAGGTTGCCGCGGCGAGCCCCACGGCCGCCCGCCGGCGGAACGAGCCCCGGTATCGCGATCCCCTCATCAGCTCGTCGACCGTCCCGCCACCGGGCCGCGCTCGGCTCGATGGCTGCTGCTCGACACGAGTTGACAGGGCATCGGGGTCCTCCCCTGACCGCCGCCCGGCCGGCCTCCATGAGCCGGCACCGAGGCCAAAGTAGCCAGCCGTCAGCCGAACGCACACCTCCTCAGGGCTGGGGAATCGCGGTTGGAGCCGACGGCCGGTGAGTCCTGAGACAGTCCGTGCCCGCTCGGCAACATGGTGTCGCGATGAGGCGCCGCGGGCACCGGAATGACCGTGGCCGCGGGCTCGTTGCCGGTTCTCGTCGTACGAGTGCCCGCGGCCGGGCCCGGCTGGTGACCTCTCGTGGCCCCTTGCGTCGGTAGACTCTCCGGGCCGCAGCCTCCGCCCCAGGTCCGCGGCACGGGGGCGGTAGCTCAGCTGGTCAGAGCATGGGACTCATAATCCCTGGGTCGTGGGTTCGAGCCCCACCCGCCCCACCCGGTCTGACCTGCGGTTTCGCCATCTGAGGCAGTCCGCTTTGCGCCCACAGTGCCCACAGGTGGGCACGAAGTGGGCACGGAAGCGTCAGCGGCGGCCCGGTGGGCACGCGGGACCAGCGCCGCGGCCTGCTCGGCGGCCTCGCGCTCGACGTCCTCGAACACCGACGTGTAGACCTGCTCGGTGATCGCCGTGGAGGCGTGGCCGAGCAGCTGGCTGGTGAGCTTCAGGTACCTGGACGCGTTCGGGGGGCAGACGGCGTCCGCCTGACAGTGCGGCAGAGCCACGGCATCGAGGCGACCGGGGGCAACGCTCGGCTGTCGTGGGACCCTGCCGGCCCCTCGCCCGCCAGGACCGCTGGCTCCGGCGGCACAGTGGCGTCACGTGCCCACCACGTGCCCACTGCCCACATCAGGGCAGCTCAGGGCCGCATCAAGGGATCTGTAATCCCTGGGTCAGTTGGGCGCGCACGCGCGTATGGATGAGTCCCGAAACTCCCGAAACGAACCGGGGCCATGGCGACCTTCGCCCGCGACAGGTACGGCGACACGTGGGTCGAAGGTGAGGAAGTCCAACGGGCCGCTGCCAGGCTGCGCCTCTGTCCGGTGGGGTGAGCGAGGCGCCCGACCCGACTACCCGCGGGGCGCCGTCCCCCGTTGTGCGGGAGGGAGCCCCCGCAGGTCAGGTGGTGAAGTCCTCAACGTCGTAGTGGCTCATGCTCGCACCGCCGGTGGCGAAGTTCGGCACGTCGCCGGCGGCGGCCGCGCCGTCCGCGGACTGCATGCCATCGGCGAATGCCTCGGCCGACGCGAAGTCGAGCATGGCGACCAGGTACGGCGCCGCTTCGCCGTCGAGCGGGCTGGCGTGCCCGATGTCGAAGCGGACCACGCCCGGGATCTTCTGCGCGAGCGGGACGTGGACGTCGCGGTAGTGCTGGTCGAATGCGGCGGGGTCGGTCGGACGGCCGTACTGGACGAGCAGTCTGTGTGTCACGCGATCTCCTGACAGGGATGGTCGGACCCTCGCGGGGTTGGTCGGAGCTCGGCCGCCTCACATGTTGCCGTATCGGCGGCGTTGGGAGCGCCCAGTTCTCAGCTCGCTCGGCTGACTCACCGAACGCGCCATGTGCATCGATGGCCGCCCGCAGCGGAGGACCTCGGAGGAGGTCAGGCGATCCGGAAGGCCGGGTAGCCGGCTGCAGCCTCTTCTTCGCACTTGAGCCGGTAGGTGCCTACGCCGCCGATGTAGGACAGCAGGCGTCGAGGCTTGCCGGGCACGTTGGACCCGAGGTACCAAGAATTGGTCTTGGTCACGAGGGTGGCGCTGGCGATCTCCTCGTGGTGGGCGACCCAGGCGTCCTCGCCCTCCTTGGTCGGCTCAATCACCGACTTCTCCTGCTCGCGCAGGGTGCGGATGGTGTCGCTGATCCACTCGGTCTGCTGCTGGAGGCAGGTTGTCATGTTGCACAGCGCCGCGGAGGGAGCCAGCGGTACGGCGGTCGTGAGCATGTTCGGGTAGCCCTCGACCATCAGGCCCATCGTGGTGCGGATGTCGCGGCTCCAGTCATCGGCCAAGGATCGGCCGCCGCGACCGCGGATGTCGATGCGGGTCAGCGCGCCGGTGCCGGCGTCGAACCCGGTGGCCATGATGATGACGTCGAGCTCGTGCACGGTGCCGTCGGCGAGCTCGATGCCCTCGGGGCGGATCCGCACGATGGGGTTGTCGCGGACCCCGACCAGCTCGACGTTCTCCCGGTGGTAGACCTCGAGGTAGCCGCGCTCGAGTGGAACTCGGTG
>JAOPVN010000571.1 GCA_025966175.1 Modestobacter sp.
CCAGCTGACCTGCAGGAACTGTCGGACCCCTCCGCCACACTCGAACACATGATCGAGACGACGGTCCCGCTGCCCCCGTCCGCCGACGAGTCCGTCCCGCCCGACCCGCTGGCCGAGCTCGGCGACCGGATCTGCGCCGGCGCCGTCCGGCTCGCCGCCGCCACGGCGGCCTGGTTGCTCATGGTCGCGGAGTTCGACGAGCGGGAGGGGTGGCACGGCGTCGGCATCACCTCGTGCGCGCACTGGCTGGCCTGGCGGTGCGCGCTGACCTCGGGGACGGCGCGTCAGCACGTCCGGGTTGCCCGGGCGATACGCCGACTACCGGCCGTCACCGCGGCGTTCACCTCGGGCGAGCTGTCCTACTCCAAAGTGCGCGCGCTGACCCGGGTCGCGGAGCCGGGCACCGAGGCGGAGCTCGTCGAGTTCGCCCGGCACGCCACCGCCTCGCAGGTCGAGCGCACCGTGCGCGCCTGGCGCCGGTCCGACGACGTCGACGCCGGGCGGGTGGCCGACCGGCGCCGCTTCTCCTGGTGGACCGACGACGACGGCATGGTCACGATCCAGATCCGCATGGAAGTCGAGCCGGGCGCGCAGTTCCTGGCCTCGATCGAGTCCCTCGCCGAGCGTGACGCGCGCCGTGAGCGGGCGGCCCGCAAGCGCGCGGCGGCCGATGGCACGCAGCCCGCGGAGCCGGAGCCGGCCGACGGCGTCGAGCCGCTGCCGGTCACGACCGAACGGCGCTGCCGCGCGATGACCCAGCTCGCCGCCGCAGCAGCCGACGCCGACCGCCGGGCCGGTGACCCGCCGCGCCGGGAGGTGGTCGTCGTGGTGGACGCCGCCGTGCTCGCCGACGACGAGGCCGCCGGCCGTGCCCACCTGGAGGGCGGCCCGGCGCTCAGCCCGTCCCAGGCCAGGCGGCTGGCGTGCGACGCCGCCGTCACGGCCATCGTCACCGACGGCGGCCAGGTCCTGGCGGAGGGCCGTGCCCGCCGCTACGCCACCCGGGCACAACGCCGGGCGCTGCTCGTCCGGGACGGCGGGTGCGCGCGGCCGGGCTGCGAGGAGACCCGGATCGAGCGGCTGCACGCCCACCACCTGCGGCACTGGCTCTACGGCGGGCGCACCGACGTGTCCAACATGGTGCTGCTCTGCGACGTCGACCACGGGCTGGCCCACGACGAGGAGCTGATCATGAGCCGGCGCGGGCGGGAGCTGGTGGTGCACGACCGGCGGGGGCGACGGATCTGGGCGCCGGCCGAGGAGAGCCCGCTCGCGACCGTGACCCCGCTGCGGTCCCGCGGAACCGCTGCCGGCGACCTCACCGACCTGCTGCCCGCGGACCGCACGCTGCCCGGCGCGCTGCCCTCGGACGGTGAGCGGATGGACCTGCAGTTCGCGGTGTGGGCCCTCATCGCCCATCGCGAGGTGGTGCGCCGACGCGCTGCCTGAGATCAGCGGGGGCGGTGCTGGACCAGGCCGACCGGCACCGGGCCGGGCCAGACGGCCTCCAGCGCCTCGGCGGTCTCCTCGCGCAGCTCGGTGGCCGCACCGACCGTCAGCACCCGGGTCGGCCCACCCTCTGGAGCGACCTCGCGGACGTCGGCCACCACCACGGTGATGTTGTCGGTCGGCGGCCCGGCCAGCGCCGCGTCGCGGAGCGCAGCTGCTGCCTGCGCCGGGGTGCCGGTGGCGAGCAGGTCGCGGATCGTGCTGGGCGGGACGACGTCGGAGAGCCCGTCGGAGCAGACCATCAGCCGGTCGCCGGGCCGGGCGTCCAGGCGGATCACGTCCAGCGCCGCGACGTCGTCGTCGGCACCGTGCATCGCGGCGTAGACCGCCGAGCGCTGCGGGTGGACGCGCGCCTCGGCGGGGGTGAGGGAGCCGGCGTCCATCAAGGCCTGGACCAGCGTGTGGTCGGTGCTGACCTGGGTGAGTTCACCGTCGGTCAGCAGGAAGCCGCGGGAGTCGCCGATGTGCAGCAGGGCGATCCCCTCGGCGTCGACGTGCAGCGCGGTCAGCGTCGTCGCCATCGTCCGCAGCCGCGGTCGCTCGGTGTAGGCCGCCCGGATCCGCTCGTTGGCGCTGGCCACCACCCGCACCGGGTCGTCGGCGCCCTCACCGCTGCTGCCGGAGGCCAGCGGGGCCAGCCAGTTGACCACCAACGACGAGGCCACGGCCCCGCCGACGTTGCCGCCGACGCCGTCCGCGATCGCGATCAGCAGGGGCCCGGCGACCGCGGAGTCCTGGTTGTCCGGGCGCGGCCCGCGGCTGGAGACGGCCGCGCTGTCCAGCACCAGCACCGCTCCCACCTCCTGACCTGCCCGATGAAATCGCCGACGACCTCGTACGCGGTGATCGAGGGGACGGTAGATGACGCGGGCACGAGGTGCGCCGGAACCGTCATCCGACGTGCCGTGCAGACCCCACCCCCACCATCCGCCAGGTTCTGCGCGGGGTCGCTCACCCCGGCACGTACCGTGCCCTGTCGTGCTCGTGCTGTTGCCGCCTTCGGAGACCAAGCACCCCGGCGGGGACGGCGCCCCGCTCGACCTCACCACGCTGAGCGCACCGGAGCTGACGCCGCTCCGGGAACAGCTGGTCGAGGCGGTGGTGTCGCTGTCCACCGACGTCCCGGCCGCCCGCGCCGCCCTCGGCCTCTCCCCCGCACAGGACGACGAGATCGCCCGCAACGCCGTCCTGCGCACGAGCCCGACGATGCCCGCGATCGAGCGCTACACCGGCGTCCTCTACGACGCCCTCGACGTCCGCTCGCTCACCCGGGCCCAGCGTCGCCGCGCCGCCGAGCGGCTCGCCGTGGGCTCGGCGCTGTTCGGGCTGGTGCGCGCCGAGGACGCCGTCCCCGCCTACCGGCTCTCGGCCGGCAGTTCGCTGCCCGGCCTGCCTTCGCTGCGCTCGCTGTGGAAGCCGGTGCTCACCGACGTGCTGGCCGGCATCGACGACCTGGTCGTGGACCTGCGCTCGGGCGCCTACGCCGAGCTCGCCCCGGTGCCCGGCGCGGTGACCGTGCAGGTGCTCAGCGAGCGCCCGGACGGCACGAGAGCCGTCGTCAGCCACTTCAACAAGGCGCACAAGGGGCGGCTGGCCCGGCTCCTGGCGACCACCACCGGCGAGCCGGACTCCGTCGTCCGGCTGCGGGCGCTGCTGCGGCGGGCGGGGTTGCACGTGGAACATGACGGCGGGACCGAGCTCGTGCTAGTAGTGCCGGCCGCCGCGGTCACTCAGCGCTGAGAGACCCAGTACGGTCGCCCGGGTGAGCTCCTCCGACGACCTCTGCACCCGTCCGGCGACCGAGCTGGCCGCACTCGTCCGCGACCGTGAGGTCTCCGCCCGGGAGCTGATGGACGCCCACCTGGACCGGATCGAGCGGCTGAATCCGGAGCTCAACGCGATCGTCACCCTCGACCCCGAGGGCGCCCGGGCCGCGGCCGACGCCGCCGACGCGCGGCTCGCGACCGGTGAGCCGGTCGGCCCGCTGCACGGGCTCCCGGTCGCGCACAAGGACACCCACGCCACCGGCGGCATGCGGACGACGTGGGGCTCCCCGCTGCACGCCGACACCGTCCCGGCTCACGACGAGCTGGTCGTGGCCCGACTGAAGGCCGCCGGCGCCATCCGGGTGGGCAAGACCAACGTGCCGGAGTTCGCGGCCGGCTCGCACACCTTCAACACGCTCTTCGGCGCCACCCACAACCCCTACCGGCACGGCCTCTCCGCCGGCGGCTCCTCAGGCGGGGCGGCCGCGGCGCTGGCCGCCGGACTGGTGCCGATCGCCGAGGGCAGCGACATGGGCGGCTCGCTGCGCAACCCGGCGGCGTTCTGCAACGTCGTCGGCCTCCGGCCCACCCCGGGGCGGGTTCCCACGCACCCCGCCCCGCTCGGCTGGTCACAGCTGTCCGTGCAGGGGCCGTTGGGGCGCACCGTCGGTGACGTCGCGCTGGCGATGTCCGTGCTGGCCGGGCAGGACCCCCGGGTGCCGATCTCGCTGACCGACGACCCGGCCGGGTTCGCCGCCCAGCTGCCGACAGCGCTCACCGGACTGCGGGTGGCCTGGGCGCCCGACCTGGGCGGACGGGTGACGGTGGACCCGGCGATCACGTCGGTCCTGGCGTCGTCGGTCGGGGTGTTCGAGTCGCTCGGGGCCGTCGTCGAGGAGGCCTGCCCCGACCTGTCCGGCGCCGACGAGGTCTTCGGGACGCTGCGGGCGTGGCTGTTCGAGGCGTCGTTCGGGGAGATCGCCCGGCGTTCCCCGGACCGGGTCAAGGAGTCCATCCGGTGGAACGCGGAGATGGGGGCGAAGCTGACCGGACCCGACCTGGCCCGCGCCGAGCAGGTGCACACCCGGCTCCACGAGCGGGTGGTCGGGTTCTTCGAGCGCTTCGACGTCCTGCTGGCGCCCACCACGCAGGTCCTGCCGTTCCCGGTCGAGATCGAGTACCCGACCGAGATCGGCGGCGTCCGCCAGGACAACTACCTGGAGTGGATGCGGTCCTGCACGCTGATCTCGGCGACCGGGTGCCCCGCGCTGTCGGTGCCTGGCGGGTTCACCGCCGACGGCCTCCCGGTCGGGCTGCAGATCGTCGCGGCGCCCCGGGCCGACCGGCGGGTGCTGGAGGTCGGGC
>JAOPVN010000270.1 GCA_025966175.1 Modestobacter sp.
GTCATGGGGTGGTGATCGACCGGCAACCCAGCGGGGTGTTGCGCGACGTCACATCCACATCGATCGCATACACGCACACCTGATGCGTCCCCGGCGACACCTGGGTCGAGTACGCGAACCCATGCGCGCTCCCCGCCCCAGGGAAACCCGCCCCCACATCAGGCCGCGCGCCATCCGCAGTGACCCCCGCCCAGCGCCCGTCCACGTAGACGTGCACCGCGACCGGGACGCTCAGCTGGTCCGGATCGAACGCCCACCCCCACAACGACACCGACGCACCAGAAGCCGACAACCCGTCCACGGCACCGAGGGGAGTGCGGTTCGCAGCGGTGACGCTCCGGCAGCCGAGCGTCGTGGTGCCCGGACCCGCGGCGACGTCGAGCGCATAGGCGCAGACCGTGTGCGTCCCCTCGGCGAGCACCGTCGTGAAGGTCCACCCGTGCGCCCCGCCGGCGTCGGGGAACGCCGCCGCGATGTCGTCCCGTCGCTGGTCGGCGAGCAGGGCGGTGCCGCTGCCGTCGACGTACACGTGCACCGGCACGCTGGTCGCCGGGGCGTCGGGATCCAGCGCCCACCCGGACATCGACAGGGCGACGCCGGAGACGACCGCGCTGTCCAGCGAGCCCACCGGAGCGCGCCCCGAGGACACCCGCACCACGGCGCCACCGCCGTCCTGGGAGACCACCGTGACGGTGAAGGTGCCGCCGGCCAGCGACACGTCTGTGCCCACCGGCAACGCCGTCCACCGGTCCGCCGACCACTGCCCGGAGGCCGACGGCGTGGGGTCCAGGAGCAGGGACGTGTCCGGCTGGCCGGCGGCGAGCCGGACGGTCACCCCGGCCTGCACGCCGGGCCAGTTGGCCCCGGTGCCCAGCCAGCTGTCACGGCCCGAGGCCTGCCGGTACTCCAGCCAGTAGATCTTGCCCGACCCGTCGGTCAGTCGCACGGCGCGGGTGCCCGACGCCGCGGACACCGGCACCAGCGTGTAGGTCGTGGTGGCGCCCCCCGCCCCGAGGGCCGCGTACTCGCCGGCCGGCAGGAAGCCCAGCCTGGCGGCCTGGGGTGCGTTCAGCGTGCCGATCTGATCCCAGGAGTAGCCCATCACGTCGTACCAGTCGTTGTACCGGCTCACCTGGCACGTGCCGGTCTCCACGGCGCCGTCGCACTGGAGCTCCGAGGAGTGCCCCAGCCCGAAGTTGTGCCCCAGCTCGTGGGTGATGACCGACGTGCTCGCCCCCCTGACGTAGAGCCGCCCACCCCCGGTGAGCGAGCTGCCGACCTCGGCCAGGCCGTCGGAGCAGCCCGGCGCCCCCGCGGGCAGGGAGAGCAGCAGGTGCCTGCCCGGGCCGCGGGTCCAGCCGGCCATCGCGGCCGCCTCGTTCCACAGTGCGTAGGGGTCGCTGCAGTCGGCGGCCATCGTCGGCGCCCGCAGGTCCTGGGCCGCGGCGGTCACCTGGATGCGCACGGCACCGTCGCTCTGCTCGGACCAGAACGCGGCGGCCGTGCCGTTGACCGCGTTCACGACGTCGGTCGGGTTGCGGCCGTCGGAGACCGCCCCCTTCGGCACCACCATGACCACGGTGACCTGGTCTGTGACGGTGGCCGCGGGGCTGACCGGCGGCGCCGGGTCGGCGGGCGCGGCAGCCACCACGGTGGCCGCCAGCAGCTCACGCGCCGGCTCCATCCCCGACTGGGATGCCTCGTCGACCACCTCGTCGCCGACGGTCACCGAGACCCGGGCGCCCAGCTCGGCCCGGGCGACGTCCTCGATGTCCTCGGTCGGCACCCGCACGGCGTCGCCCGAGTCGGTCTCCACCCAGGTCAGCGGCTTCTCGTCGGCGTGCTCGGCGGCGTCCGCGGGATGCTCGTACTCCGGCCAGGCCTGGACCAGCTCGCCCACGACCGTGTCACCGGCAGCGGGAGCCGGCTCCTCTGCAGAGGCGGTCGGCACGCCCAGCACCGTGGCGGCGACCAGCGCCGCACCCCCGGCCAGCACGCCCGCGCGGGACCAGGGCGCACGGCGCCGGCGTCGAAGGGTGTGGGACACGTGCGCTCCGGGACGTCGAGGGATCATCCCCCTCTGCATCGGCACACCGGGCACAGAGCCTGAGCAGTCCGCACCGATCGGGTGAACGGGTGGGACGACCGGGTCAGCTGTGCTCGTCCTCGATCCCCATGAGCCGGCGGCCGGCCTCGGTGATCGACCCGGACAGCGACGGGTAGATGGCGAAGGTCTGGGCGAGGTCCCCGGCGGTGAGCCCCTTGGTGACCGCCAGCGCGATCGGCAGGATCAGCTCCGAGGCGCCCGGCGCCACCACCACCCCGCCGATGACGACGTCGGTCGAGCGGCGGGTGAACAGCTTGACGAAGCCGTCGTGCAGGTCGCCCATCTTGGCCCGGGCGTTGGTGGCCAGCGGCAGCCGCACGACCTCGACGTCGGCGTCCTCGGCCAGCGACCTCTCCTGCACACCGACCGTGGCGATCTCGGGGTGGGTGAAGACGTTGGCGGCCACCGTCTTGAGCCGGATCGGCGCCACCGCCTCGCCCAGCGCGTGCCACATCGCGATCCGGCCCTGCATCGCCGCGACGGAGGCGAGCTGGAAGACGCCGGTGACGTCGCCGGCCGCGTAGATGCCGGGAACGGTGGTGCGGGAGACCCGGTCGACCACGATGTGCCCGGCCTTGGTCACCTGGATCCCGACGGCGTCCAGGTTCAGGCCCTCGGTGTTCGGCACGGTGCCCACCGTCATCAGCGCGTGCGAGCCCTCGACCACCCGGCCGTCGGTCAGCTCGACCCGCACGCCCTTCTCGGTGCGCAGCACCTTCTCCGCGCGGCCGCGCTCGGCGATCCGCCCGCCCCGGGACTGGAACACCTCCTCCACGACCGCGGCGGCGTCGGCGTCCTCACCCGGCAGCACCTGGTCGCGCGAGGAGACCAGGGTGACCGGGACGCCGGCCTCCAGGTAGCCGGAGGCGAACTCGGCCCCGGTGACGCCGGAGCCGACGACGACGAGGTGCTCGGGCATCTCCGCCAGGTCGTAGACGTCCCGCCAGGACAGGATCCGGTCGCCGTCCGGCTCCGCGCCGGCCAGCACCCGCGGGTCGGCGCCGGTGGCGATCAGCACGACGTCGCCCTCCAGCTCCTCGCGGACCTCGCCGTCGGCGCCCACCACCTCCACCCGGTGGGCCGCCAGGCCGCGGATCTCGTCGGAGAGCCGGGCCTGGCCGGCGATGAGCCGCACCCCCTCGGACTCCAGCCGGGCGTGGATGTCCGAAGACTGGGCGACCGCGAGACCCTTGATCCGCTGGTTCACCGCCGCCAGGTCCAGACCGACGGTGGCCAGGTCGGCGCCGCGCAGGCCGAGGACGGCCGAGTCGCGCACCGAGGTCATGGCGCCCGCGGAGGCGATGAACGTCTTGGACGGGACGCAGTCGGTGAGGACACTGGCGCCGCCGATGCCGTTGCGCTCGATGACGGTGACCTCGGCGCCGAGCTGGGCGGCGACGAGCGCGGCCTCGTAGCCGGCCGGGCCACCGCCGATGATCACGATGCGGGTCATGGATCCAGCTCTCCAGGGGTGTGGCGACGTCTCGTCCGTCATTGTCCCTGCTGCCGGCAACGGTGTCTGACACCGACGCGGGACGCGACGCTCGCTAGTCTGGCCGGGATGGGGCTCTACGCGGCGTACGGGTCGAACATGGACCCGGCGCAGATGCTGCGGCGCTGCCCGTCCTCCCCCTTCGCCGGCACCGGCTGGATCCGCGGCTGGCGGCTGACCTTCGGTGCCGAGGAGTTCGGCTGGGAGGGCGCCCTGGCGACCCTGGTCCCCGCCGAGGACGACAGCCCCGGCGTCTTCGTGGCCCTGTACGACCTCACCGAGGCCGACGAGCGGACGCTGGACGTCTGGGAGGGCGCCGACCACGGGCTCTACCGCAAGCTCCGGCTGCGGGTGCACACCCTCGCCGGCGACGTGGTGGCCTACGCCTACGCCCTCGACGCGTTCGAGGGCGGGCTGCCCTCGGCCCGGTACCTCGGGGCGATCGCGGACGCCGCCGAGGCAGCCGGCGCCCCGGACGACTACCTCGCCGACCTGCGTCGCCGCGACTGCCGCTCGATCACGAACTGAGCCGCGGCCGGGTGCCCGCCCGCGCCTGACCGAGCCGTGGGCCGCGAGCCGAACTAACCTCCCCAGGTGCACGTAGCCGAGGCCAGCGACACTGGCTCCCCCGACCGGACCGTGGTGCCGGCCGACCCGGTCCGGCGCCGGCCGCGAACCGCGCAGCTCAGGGCGCTGGTCCCAGGCCTCGTGGTCTCCGCGACCCTCGGCGCGCTCTACGGGGCCACGATGATGCCGGGCGTCGGCGGCCCGACGGACACGGCCAAGTTCCAGTACCTCGGCTCGGTGCTCGGCACCGGCCACGAGCCGGGCTACCCGCTGTACACCATGCTGCTGGCGATCGCGGTGCGGCTGGTGCCCGGCGTGGAGGACGCGCTCGTCGCCAACGCCCTGTCGGCCGTCTGCACGGTCGCGGCCGCCGTCGTGTTCCTGCGGGTCCTCCAGCGCCTGGGCGTGCGCCCGACGGTCGCAGTGGCGGCCGCGCTGGTCCTGGGGCTCACCCGGGGAATCTGGTCCCAGGCGGTCATCGCCGAGGTGTACGGGCTGAACCTGCTGCTGATCATGGGCGTGCTGCTGTTCCTGGTCCGCTGGCGGCGGACCTCGGCCGACCGGGACCTGTTCCTCGCGCTGGGCGTCTGGGCCCTGTCCTTCGCCCACGCGACGTCGGCGATCCTGCTGGCGCCGGGGGTGCTGGTGCTCCTCGTCCTCGTCGGCCGCCGCAGCCTGCTGCGGCCGCGGTTGCTGCTGTGGCTCCCCGCGCTCGCCGCGCTGGCCCTGCTCCCGTACGGCTACGTGCTGTGGCGCACCCTCGACCCCTCGACCGTCTACCTGGAGGCCACCTTCCAGAGCCTCCCGGGGTTCGTCTCGATGGTCCGGGGCGAGACCTTCGCCGCGCAGATGTTCGCCTTCCCGCTGCACGAGCTGGTCACCACCAGGGTGGGCATCCTGACCGACCAGTTGCAGGGCCAGCCCCTGACCTGGGCGCTCGTCCCCGCCGTGCTGGCGGTCGCCACCCGGCTGCGGGAGCCGGTGGTCTGGCTGCTGGTGCTGTGGGGGGCCACGGTCGCCCTCTGGGGGCTCGGCTACGACATCCCGGACATCGAGGTCGTCTTCCTGCCCGGCTGGGCCTGCCTGCTGGCGCTGGCCGCCCTGGGCGCCGAGACGGTGCTGCGCTGGATCCCGGTCGACCCGGTCCGCCGGGTGCTCACCACGGCCACGCTGGTCGTCCCGGTGGTCACGGCGGTGCTCGTGCTGCCCGACGTCGACCAGTCCGACGACCCCACCGAGCAGCGGGTGACCGAAGCCCTGGCCGAGGTCGGCGCGGGCGGCGGCGTGGTGTCCAGCTACCAGTACCACCACCTGAACTACTACCTCATCGGCCCGGGTCAGGTGCCCACGCCGACCCGGGACGTCTACTCCGCCCTCCCGATGACCCCGGAGCAGATGGCCGAGTACTGCGCGGGCACCCCCGTCGGGCTGGGCTGGAACCGGGAGGTCCCGACGGCTCCGGCGGGGCTGCCGCTCTACGTGTTCGACCCGCCCTACATCGGCCTGGTGGCCGCCCAGGGTGTGCCCCTCGTGCGGGTCAGCGCGGACCTGGCCCGGGTGGACTGCGCGGCACTGCTGGCCGCGCCGCCGGGCTGAGGCACCGGTCGCCCCGCTCCGGGGCGACCGACGGCTACCGGGACCTCGCCGGCCGCAGGCGGGCGTCCTTGCGCCGGATGCGCCAGACCGCGGACACCGCCTCCGCAGCGATGGCGGTGTCCATCTTCGACTCGCCGTGCTCCCGGTCGCGGAAGACGATCGGGACCTCGCACACCGAGGCACCCAGCAGGACCGACCGGTACGTCGTCTCGATCTGGAAGGCGTAGCCCTCGACGGTCATCGCCGCCAGGTCCAGGCTCTTGAGCAGGTCCACCCGCCAGGCCTTGAACCCACCGGTGAGGTCCCGGATCCGCACGCCGAGCACGCGCCGGGCGTAGAGGTTGCCGAACCAGGACAGCGCCCGGCGGCTCACCGGCCAGTCCGCCACGCGACCGCCGGGCACGTACCGGGAGCCGAGCACCAGGTCCGCGTCCGCGGTCGCCGCCACCAGGGCGTCGATCGACTGCGGGTCGTGGGACCCGTCCACGTCCATCTGCACGACGACGTCCCACCGCGGCTCCTGCAGTGCCCAGCGGAAGCCGGCCACGTAGGCCGATCCCAGCCCCTGCTTGCCGGACCGTTCCAGCAGGTGGACCCGGCCGGGGTGCGCGGCCATCAGTCCCCTGACCAGGTCGCCGGTGCCGTCGGGGGACCCGTCGTCGACGACGAGGACGTCGGGCGCCGTCGGCCGGCCCAGGACGGCGGTCACGTGGCGTTCCACGTTCCCGGCCTCGTCGTACGTCGGCGACACGGCCAGCACTCGCACTACGTTGTCGCCACTCGCGGTTGGGTCGCCGACTCGGGCATCGGCGTCGATGTCCACCGCCGGGACCGGCGGGAGGCGACCAGGTACCGCGCGGCGCACCCCAGGAGCACCGCGATCAAGGTCCCGAGCACCAACTGGTCGGCCAGTGGCCGACCGAGCTCGGACAGCGTGGGCTGACCACCGGGCAGGGTGGCGAACAGCAGCGCCACGGAGAGCACGGCGACCAGGAGCCGCTCCCGCGGACGTCCGGCAGCCGCGAGGACGACGACCGGCCACAGCGCGTACCAGGGCCACAGGACGGGGCCGGCGGCCATCAGGACGAGCAGGACCCAGCCGGCGACCCGCGCCAGGCCCCACGCCGGCAGCCGGGTCAGCAGGAGCAGGCAGACCACCGCGCCCGCTGCGGAGACGACGAGCCGGACGGTGCCCACGGGAGGGTCGGCCTCGTGCAGGACGACGGCCAGGGCGTTGGCCGGCGCCATCGGGTCGATCGCCCGGCCCGGGGCCAGCAGCGTGCCCAGCCAGCCCCAGCCGTAGCCGGCGATCTGCGAGAGGAGCACGAAGGCGCCGGTGCCGACGCCACCGGCGAGCACGAGCGCCCGGAGACGGTCGCGCCGGCCGGTCTGCCGGCGGGCGAGGTCGACACCGATCACCAGGACGGCGGCCAGCGCGGTCACCTTGACCCCGGCGCCGATCCCGCACAGCGCCGCACCCCACAACGGGTGGTTCGCCGAGGCCAGCAGCAGGCCCGGCACGACCAGCGCCATCATCAGCACGTCGTTGTGGTTGCCCGAGACGGCGTTGACCAGCACGAGGGGGTTGACCACCCCCAGCCAGACCGCCCGCCGCGAGTCCACGCCCCACCGCTCGGCGAGCCGACCGACGGAGAACGCCAGGGACGCCCAGGCGGCCACCGAGAGCACCCGCAGGGCCACCAGCACCGACAGCAGGTCCTCGGAGAACAGCTTGGACAGCCCCGCGAGCAGCGCGAGGAAGGGCGGGCTGTACGGCGTCGGGCTGTTCCGCCAGAACGGCTCGACCCCCCGGACCGCCGGGATGTCGCCGGCGGCCCCGGGCCCGGACACGTAGGGGTCGACCCCGTGCTGGATGGCGGCACCGATCGCCGTGTAGGCGTAGGCGTCAGGGCTGAACAACGGCGGAGCCAGCAGCAGCGGCACGACCCAGACGACCCCGACCAGCAGGAGCGCGCGGACCGAGCCGCCCCGCCGGGCCGCGAGGCCGGCCAGCAGCCAGCCGACCGCCCAGACCCCCAGCGCGACGAAGTTGGCCACCTCGGCACGGTCGCCGACCACGCCGGCGGCGAGGAGGCGCGGCGCCGGCTCGTAGAACCACAGGTCGGGCGCGGCCAGATGACTGCCCAGGCTGGGTCCGGCCATCGCCAGGTAGCCGGTGGCCGCGGTCCCGAGCACCGCGGCGGCCAGCAGGAGGACGGGGGCGCCTGTGCGGTCCCGGCCCGTCCGGTCGTCGGGAGGTGCGGTGTCCGGCCGCGAGCCGCGGTCCGCCTGCGTGATGACGACGAGCTCCTGATTCTGCAGTGGACGACGCACACCGACGGACGCCGTCGCCGAACTCCGGGCCCCGTGGTCCGCTGTCCTCGGCGGGCGCACACCCGGAGGACGCGCGCGGCAGTCCTGCGCTGGGTCACGAGGGTCGCGTGAGCCGCACAGGACCCTAACAGCCACTCTGACCTGCCGTTCCGCCCCTCTGCGATCTCGCACGGCCGCCGCGGCGGCCGGAGACCACGCCGGGTCGCTGGCCGGCAGGAGGAGAGCGCGACTCAGCTCGACGCGTCGGCCGCCGCGCCGTCGCTGCTCGGCCGGGAGGGCAACCTGCCCAGAAACGTGTCCAGCACCTGCCGGGCGGCCAGCGCAGGGGTGAGCTCCCCGGCCAGCACCGCGGCCTCCAGCTCCGGTGCGGTGGCGCGTACCCCCGGGTGGGCGCGCAACTGGTGCTCCAGCCCGTCGCGCACCATCTGCCAGACCCAGCGGACCTGCTGCGCGCGCCGCCGTTCGGCCAGCTCGCCCGACGCCCGCATCCGCTCCTGGTGCTCGACCAGCTTCGCCCAGACGCCGTCGAGGCCCTCGCCGGTCAGCCCGGCACAGGTCAGCACCGGCACGTCCCACCCGTCCGCGCCGTGCCCACGCAGCATCCGGATCGCCCCGGCCAGCTCGCGGGCGGCCCGGCGGGCGTCCACCTCACCGGGGCCGTCGGCCTTGTTGACCGCGATGACGTCGGCGATCTCCAGGATCCCGCGCTTGATGCCCTGCAGCTGGTCGCCGGTGCGGGCCAGCGTCAGGAACAGGAAGGAGTCGACCATCTCCGCGACGGTCACCTCGGACTGCCCGACGCCGACGGTCTCGACCAGGACGACGTCGTAGCCGGCCGCCTCGACCACGACCATCGACTCCCGGGTCGCCTGCGCCACCCCACCCAGCGTGCCCGCGGTCGGCGCGGGGCGGATGAACGCGGCCGGGTCGACGGCGAGCCGGGCCATCCGGGTCTTGTCGCCCAGGATCGACCCGCCCGAGCGTGCCGACGACGGATCGACGGCGAGGACGGCGACCTTCGAGCCGCCCGCGGTCAGGTCGACCCCCAGCTGGTCGATGAACGTCGACTTCCCCACCCCGGGCACCCCGCTGATGCCGACCCGGCGCGCTCCCCCCGCGTGCGGCAGCAGGGCGACGAGCAGCTCCTGCGCGGCCTCCCGGTGGTCGGCCCGGCGCGACTCGACCAGCGTGATGGCGCGCGCCATCGCCCGCCGGTCGCCGGAGAGCACCCCCTCGCTGAGCCCGGCAACGTCGACCGGCCGGCTCACGCGGGCCCCCGTCCCGCCAAAATGGCCAATTTGGCGGGACCGGTCACGAGTGACCGAGGCGGTCGGACAGCGTGCGCAGCAGGTCCTGCGCGGCATCGGCGATGACCGTGCCGGGTGGGAACACGGCGACCGCGCCCATCTCCTTCAGCGTCGGGACGTCGTCGGGCGGGATGACCCCGCCGACCACGATCAGGACGTCGTCGGCACCGAGCTCGGCGAGCGCGTCCCGCAGCGCCGGCACCAGCGTGAGGTGCCCGGCGGCCAGCGAGGAGACCCCGACGACGTGCACGTCGGCCTCCACCGCCTGCCGCGCGACCTCCTCCGGCGTCTGGAACAGCGGGCCCACGTCGACGTCGAAGCCGAGGTCGGCGAAGGCCGTGGCGATGACCTTCTGCCCGCGGTCGTGGCCGTCCTGGCCCATCTTCGCGACCAGGATGCGGGGGCGTCGACCCTCCGCCTCCTCGAACGCCGCCGCCATGCGACGGGTCTCCTCCACGGGCGCGGAGCCTCCTGCCTCGTCGCGGTACACGCCGGAGATGGTGCGCACCTGCCCGGCGTGCCGGCCGTAGACCTCCTCCAGCGCGTCGGAGATCTCCCCCACCGTCGCCTTGGCCCGGGCCGCGTCCACGGCGAGCTTGAGCAGGTTCGAGTCCAGGTCGCTGCCCCGCCGTCCCTCCGCGGCGGCGCGCGCCGCGTCGGTGAGCCGGCGCAGCGACTCCTGCACCGCACCCGCGTCCCGGGAGGCCCGCAGCTCGGCCAGCTTCGCCTTCTGCTGGGCCAGCACGTCGGCGTTGTCGACCTTGAGCACCTCGACCGCCTCGTCGGCGTCGACCCGGTACTTGTTGACGCCGATCACCGGCTGGCGGCCGGAGTCGATCCGCGCCTGGGTGCGGGCGGCGGCCTCCTCGATCCGCAGCTTCGGGATGCCGTCGTCGATCGCCTGCGCCATGCCGCCGTGCTCGGCGACCTCCTGGATGTGTGCCCACGCGCGACGGGCCAGGTCGTAGGTCAGCCGCTCCACGTAGGCCGAGCCGCCCCACGGGTCGATGACCCGCGTCGTCCCCGACTCCTGCTGCAGCAGCAGCTGGGTGTTGCGGGCGATCCGGGCGGAGAAGTCGGTCGGCAGCGCCAGCGCCTCGTCCAGGGCGTTGGTGTGCAGCGACTGGGTGTGCCCCTGGGTGGCGGCCATCGCCTCCAGGCAGGTACGGACGACGTTGTTGTAGACGTCCTGCGCGGTCAGCGACCAGCCCGAGGTCTGCGAGTGGGTGCGCAGCGACATCGACTTGTCCTTCTGCGCGCCGGCCTCCTTGACCAGCTTGGCCCACAGCAGCCGCCCGGCGCGCAGCTTCGCGACCTCCATGAAGAAGTTCATGCCGATGCCCCAGAAGAAGCTCAGCCGGGGTGCGAAGACGTCGACGTCCAGCCCCGCCGCCTTGCCCGCCTGCAGGTACTCCACCCCGTCGGCCAGCGTGTAGGCCAGCTCCAGGTCGGCCGTCGCCCCGGCCTCCTGGATGTGGTAGCCGGAGATGGAGATCGAGTTGAACCGCGGCATCTGCGTCGAGGTGAACGCGAAGATGTCGCTGA
>JAOPVN010000600.1 GCA_025966175.1 Modestobacter sp.
TGGTCCGCGGCGTCGGCGTCGGGACGCAGCACGAGGTGGACTGCGGTCCGGGCGGGATCGGCCAGCGGGGTGGCGGTCAGCAGCTCCTCCAGCCCGGCCGCGCCGGCCAGCAGTCCGGCGGCGACGCCGGGCCGGCCGGGTGTGGCCGCGGCGCGCAGCGTGGCCAGCATCCGCAGCCGGGTGGGCGCCACCTGCGCCAGCCACCAGCGCAGGGCACCGGGCAGGGCGAGCAGGGCGGTCGCCGTCGTCGTCGGCCCGGGGTCGAGCACGACGACGTCGACGTCCCCGGACCGGGCGTGCCCGGCCAGCGCCGCGAGCAGCGCGAACTCGGCGACCCCCGGGACGGGGACGACGGAGGTGGCGGGCGGGACGGTCAGCACGGGCACCGCCGCGGCGAGTGCGTCGGCGTGCCGCGCCCACAGCTGCTCCAGCGCGGGCTGTGGCGTCACGACGTCCACGCGTACGGCGTCGGCCAGCTCCCGGGCGCGCGGCGGCCGCGTGGTGAGCAGCACGCACCGCGAGCCGGCGTCGGCCAGCCGCAACGCCGTGGCCGCGGCCACCGTCGAGCTGCCGGCGCCGCCGGGGCCGGTGAGGAGGAGGGTCTGCACGGGCTGTTCGGCCTCAGGCCTCGACGCGCTTCTTGAGCTCCTTGAGCGCGGTGTCGAGGATGACCTTCTCGGCCTTGCGCTTGATCAGCCCGAGCATCGGGATCGACAGGTCGATGGTGATCGAGTAGGTCACCGTGGTCGAGCCGTTCGACTCCGCCAGCACGTACGAGCCGTCCTGCTGCTTCTGCATCTGGCCCTGCACGAGCGTCCAGTCCACGCGCCGGTCGCCGTCCCACGTGTAGTCCAGGACGTAGTCGTCCTTGACCGCCCCGGCGTCGAGGACGAAGTGCACGCGGCGGGCCCGTCCGTCGGCGTCGGCCTCCAGCACGTCCACCTGCTTGGCCGCGGCCACCCACGTGGGATAGGACGGGAAGTCGGCGATCACGGCCATGACCTCCGCCGCGGGCGCATCGACGACGATCGACTGGGTGGACTGGTCCGCCATGGGCCGCAGGGTAGTCGGTCGGCCCGTTCGACCTGGCCGGGAACGGAAGCGGGTGCCCCGCCCGGGTGGGCGCTCGGCTACTGCCGGGTAGCCACCGCGGGATAGATTGACGAACCGACCCCGCGTCCGGGGCCCGGGGGCGACGGCGCCCCTGGCCGGGCGGGGACAGAGAGGACCGGCGTGCGCGAGCTGAGCGTTCCCCCCACCGCCACTGTGGGGCCCGACGACGCCCTGACGGACATGCTCGCCCTCAACGCGGCGGAGCACGCCGACGAGGTCGGGCTGCGGATCCAGCGCAACGGCCGCTGGGAGGACGTCACCTACGGCGAGTTCGCCGCCCAGGTCAACGGGGTCGCCAAGGGGCTCGTCGCCAGCGGCGTGCAGGCCGGCGACCGGGTCGGGCTGCTGGCCAAGACACGGTACGAGTGGACGGTCCTGGACTACGCGATCTGGACCGCGGGTGCCGTCGTCGTCCCGGTCTACGAGACCTCCAGCCCCGACCAGATCGCCTGGATCCTGTCCGACTCCGGTGCCCGGGCGCTCGTCGTCGAGACCGCCGAGCACGCCGCGGCCGTCGACTCGGTGCGCGAGGAGGCCCCCGAGCTCGGCTCGGTGTGGGTCATCGACGACGGCGCACTGGAGGCCCTCACCGCCGCCGGCGCCGACGTGCCCGACGACGAGCTGGCCGCCCGGCGGGCGACCCTGACGTCGGCCAGCCTGGCCACGCTGATCTACACCAGCGGGACGACGGGGCGGCCCAAGGGCTGCGAGCTCACCCACGCCAACTTCCTGTTCGAGATCCGTAACGGGATGAGCCTGCTGGGCAACTACCTCGACGAGGACGGCTCGCTGCTGCTGTTCATCCCGCTGGCGCACGTGCTCGCCCGGGTGCTGGAGGTCGGCGCGATCAACACCCGCACGATCATCGGGCACACCCCCGACGTGAAGGACCTGGTCGGCGACCTCGGCCGGTTCCAGCCCACCTTCGTGCTGGCCGTGCCGCGGGTGTTCGAGAAGGTCTACAACAGCGCGAAGGCCACCGCCGACGAGGGCGGCAAGGGCAAGATCTTCGACAAGGCCGCGCAGGTCGCCGTCGACTGGTCCCGCGCGCAGGACACCGGCGGTCCGGGGCTGCTGCTCAAGGCCCAGCACGCCCTGTTCGACAAGCTGGTCTACAGCCGGCTGAAGGCGGCCCTCGGCGGGCGCTGCGTCGCCGCCATCTCCGGCGGTGCCCCGCTCGGCGAGCGGCTCGGCCACTTCTTCCGGGGCATGGGCGTCACCGTCTTCGAGGGCTACGGCCTCACCGAGACCACCGCGGCCGCCGCGGTCAACCACGACGCCGCGCTGCGGATCGGCACGGTCGGGCGGCCGCTGCCCGGCGTGGACGCGGCGATCGCCGACGACGGCGAGGTGCTGCTGCGCGGCGGGATCGTCATGCGGGGCTACTGGAAGAACGAGGCGGCCACCAAGGAGGCCATCGACGCCGAGGGCTGGTTCCACACCGGCGACCTCGGCGAGCTGGACGCCCAGGGCTTCCTGAAGATCACCGGGCGGAAGAAGGAGATCCTGGTGACCGCCGGGGGCAAGAACGTCGCCCCCGCCGTCCTGGAGGACCGGCTGCGCGCACACAAGCTGGTCAGCCAGTGCATCGTCGTCGGCGACCAGCGCCCGTTCATCGCCGCGCTGATCACCCTGGACGCCGAGGCGCTGCCGGGCTGGCTGAAGAACAAGGGCAAGGACGAGACGCTCACCCCCGAGCAGCTGCGCGAGGACCCCGAGCTGCTCGCCGAGCTCGACGCCGCCGTCGCCGACGCCAACAAGGCGGTCTCGCACGCCGAGGCGATCAAGAAGTTCCGGGTGCTGGGGAACGACTTCACCGAGGACAACGGCACCCTCACCCCGAGCCTGAAGCTCAAGCGGGCCGTGGTCATGAAGGAGTTCGGCGACGAGGTGGAGTCCCTCTACGCGC
>JAOPVN010000601.1 GCA_025966175.1 Modestobacter sp.
CCCCGAACTGTCCGGTGCGCCGCGCACCCCCGTAGCGTGGATCCCGGCGACCGCGGCCTCGGCCGGGGCGCCGGCGCCCAGCCTCGGCACCGCCCCTCCGCGGGGCCGTTCCCGGTTCCCCGCGGCCACCGCGACGGTCCATCCCCCGGCCGGCGAGTTCTCGTGCACGAGCGGGCGCGACGGGCTCCCCGGTTGGTGCCGGTCCGCCGCCGAGAGGACCACCCGTGACCACAGCCCACGACGACGACCAGACCAGCGCCGACCGCAGCACCGAGGAAGCGATCTCCTCCGGCATGCAGGCCGGTGACAACGCCGCCGTTCTGCGCGCGCTGGCGACCAGCATCGCTCTGCTGCCCCAGGTCCCGCCGGCGGAGGGGGAGGAGCGCCCCGACGACGCGATCGCCCTGCCCGTCATCGAACAGGACGGCCAGCGGTTCATCCCCGTCTTCACCTCCGAGGACTCACTGCGGGCTGCCGGAGCCGACCCCGGCGCGGCGCTGCGCATCCCCGTGGTCCAACTGGCTGCGAACTGGCCGTCCGAGGACGTGTGGCTGGCGGTGAACCCGGCGAGCGAGGACGGGCTCGGGCTGCCCCCCGACGTGGTGCGGACGCTGCCCGTGTTCGCCGGCCAGGGAGTCAGCCCCGACGGCGACGCCAGCGGCCCGGACCGGGGTGACCCGCCCGCCTGATCGGCAGCGTCCTCAGCCGCGGCCCGGCCGGGCCGGCCGGAGCGGCGGCCGGGGACGGCGCATCACCTGCACGCCGTCGGGGAGGCCTTCGAGCTCCGCCTCGTCCCCGTCGACGACGAGGGCGACCCGTCGGGCGCCCAGCGGCAGGTCGTGGATCCGCAACGGGCCGTACCGCGCGGGCCAGGCCGGGTCGAACCACACCTCGTCGCGCGGCATCCGCGGTTCCAGTCTCAGCAGCATGCGCATGGTCTGGATGGGTGTGGCCGCCGCCCACGCCTGCGGCGAGCAGGAGGTCGGGTAGGGGACCGGCGTGCGGTACTCCGATCGGTCGAAACCGCAGAACAGCTCCGGCAGGCGCCCGCCGAACTCGGTGGCCGCGTTCAGCAGCCCGGTGCCGATCCGCTGCGCCTCCTTGACGAACCCGTAGCGCATGAGCCCGGTGGCGACGAGCACGCTGTCGTGCGGCCAGACCGACCCGTTGTGGTAGCTCATCGGGTTGTAGCGGCCCATCGACGAGGCCAGCGTCCGCACGCCCCAGCCGGTGAACATCTCGGGCGACATGAGGTGCTCGGCCACCTGCACGGCCTTGTCGTCGTCGACGATCCCGGACCACAGGCAGTGCCCGATGTTCGAGGTCAGCGAGTCGACCGGCTGTTTGGCGCCGTCCAGCGCGACGGCGAACCAGCCGCGGTCGGGCAGCCAGAACTGCTCGTTGAACGCCGCCTTGATCGCGTCGGCCTTGTCCGCCCAGTAGTCGGTCGCCGCGTCGTCCCCCGCTCCGTAGGCGAAGTGGGAACGCGCGACGTAGGCCGAGTAGACGTAGCCCTGGACCTCGCAGAGCGCGATCGGGGGCTCGGCGAGGGTGCCGTCCGCGGAGTTGATCCCGTCCCAGGAGTCCTTCCACCCCTGGTTGGCCAGCCCCACCTCGGTGCTGCGCTCGTACTCGACGAACCCGTCGCCGTCCCGGTCGCCGTACTGCTCGATCCAGGCCAGCGCCCGGTCGGCGTTGGGCAGCAGCGCCTCCACCTGGTCCGACGCGATGCTCCACCGCTGCAGCTCGCCCAGCAGCACCACGAACAGCGGCGTGGCGTCGACGGTGCCGTAGTAGACGTTGCCCCCACCGTGCGCGAGGGGGAAGTCGGCGCCCAGGCGGGTCTCGTGCAGGATCCGGCCGGGGTGCTCCTCGGTCAGTGGGTCGACCTTCGTCCCCTGCATGCGCGCCAGCGTCCTCATCGTGCCCAGCGCGAGGCTCGGGTCGAGGGGCAGGGCCATGTAGGACGACAGCAGGGAGTCGCGGCCGAACAGCGCCATGAACCACGGGGCGCCGGCCGCGATGGCGACGGTGTCGGGATCATCGGGATCGAACAACCGCAGCGCGCCGAGGTCCTCCAAGCTCTGTCGGAGGGTCCGCCGCAGCTCGACGTTGCCGGTCTCCACGCCGGGACTGCGGGCTCGCCAGCGGTGCAGCCGCTGCGCCGGGCGGGAGTCCTCGAGGGGGCGGCCGACCGGGAACGTCGGCTCGACCTCCACCCCGTCGACGATCGGCACGACCATGACCGCGGTCTCCCAGTCGCTGTGTGGCGGCAGGAGCAGGTCGAAGGCCAGCTCACCCAGGCGGGCCTGGGCGCCGGCTGCCGAGATCCGCACCCCGAGCTCGTGCGTGCCACTGCGGAAGGCGAGGACCATCGTGTCGCCGTCCAGGCTGGTCGAGACCTCCGCACGCTGCTCCCCGACGCGACCCTCCTTGACCGCGAAGAGGTCGGCGAAGTCGCTGTCGACCTCCAGCCGGAGCCGTGCGGCCACCGTCTGGACGCCGAGGTTGCGCACCCGGAGGTCCTCGCGCATCCCCTCCCCGACGTAGCGGCGGCGCTCCACGAGCAGCTCGGTCGAGGACGAGCGGGGCGGGACACGGCTCAGGAAGGTCGACTGGAACGGTTCCGGCGACAGCACGGTCAGCACCTGCACCGGCCGGTCGTCGAGCCGCAGCCGCCACGTCGACAGCACACGGACGTCGCGGAAGAACAACCCCTCGGGACCCTCGGCGTTCATCTCGCCCGACCGTCCCGAGACGGCGAACGTCGAGCCCTCGACGAGGGTCACCGGTTGCCCGGCGGCTACGGCGGGCTCCTCCTCGGGATCGGCGGAGGCGGGACCAGCTGCGACGGTGGATGACTCGGTCATGACGACTCCTCGCCGGCGCTCGGCATGCCGGGTGCTCCGGCGCGAACGTGGTCCGTGTCTGCCCGCTGGCCGGGTCCTCAACCACGCTCCCCACGGTTACGGTGGCCGACCGGGGGAGACAGGATGAGGTACTACGAGGCGACGACGTCGCTCGAGGCCGGGCCCGAGGACGTCCGGCGGGTGCTCGTCGACGTGGCCGGCTGGCCGGCCCGGGACTCCGGGGTCGGCGGCGTGGACGGCGGCATCGCGGAGGGACAGCGGATCACCATGCGGTCGGGTGCCGCCCCGGGCCGTGCCTTCCCAGTGACGGTGACGGATCTGGACCCCGCTCGCCGGCTGGTCCCCGCCGGTGCATGCCGCTCGGTCTGTTCCGCGGCGTGCGGACGTATGCGCTGACGCCCGGGGGAGCTCTGGCGGTCGATGCCCGACCTGCTGCCCTCGTTCGACCGGTTCGTCAGTGGTCTGGAGCGGCGCGTCGAGGCGGGTGTCTGACCGGGCCCCGCCTGGCTCACCTCCGACGAGAAGACCGACACGCCACGCGACGTCGCGGTCGCGCACCGTTCATGTAGTTGGCCACTGAGAGTTATCGCGTGGTAACCCCCGCCTCGTAGAAACGGACTTGTCCGTTCCCCGTTCGAGCGGGCGCCGTCCGGTGCCCAGAGGTGGTGCTGCTCCAGTGCAGACGATGTCCTTCAACGACTTCCATCCCGCGCCCGGCCGCCTCGTCGAGTGGTCGGTCAGCCCCAGCACGGCCGACCGGGCCCGCACTGCACCGGTGGACCCCATTCCGCCCTCCTACAACCAGCAGATGCACCTCGCGTCCACCCAGGCCGCCACCCTGCTGGGGCTGCCGGGCAACCCCTGGATCGGCACGACCTTCGAGCTGACGGGGTCGGCGGACCTCGATGCCCTGGAGGCGGCCTTCACCACCTGGCTGCACCGGCACGAGGGCATGCGCAGCGGCTTCCGCACCGGTCCGGACGGCATCGAGCGGTTCACGCTGTCGGTCGACGAGGTCACCCTGGAACGCGCACCCGCCCAGGACGTCGACTGCCCGGATGCCCTGCACGCGTACCTCGACCAGCGGTTCGTCACCGGGACGGACCCGTTGGCCTGGCCCCCGCTGGTGCTGGGCGTGATCAGCCGTCCGGACCGGTCGACGGTGTTCGTGGCCATGGACCACGTCATCGGCGACGGTTACTCCCTCGCGCTGGCGGTCTGGGAGCTGCAGGCCGCCTACGAGGCCGCCCGGGACGGCTCGGACCACGGGTTGCCGGAGATCGGAAGCTACCTCGAGCACTGCGCGGAGGAGCGCCGGCACGGCGAGACGATCACCGAGGACGACGCGGAGGTCGTGCAATGGCGGAACTTCGTCCGCGCCTGCGGCGGCACCACGCCGTCCTTCCCGCTGCACCTGGGTGTCGAGCCGGGCGAGACGTGGCCGCAGAAGCTGCGCGGTCAGGTGGTCGCCTCGGCGGAGGTGGCCGAGGCGTTCGGGCAGGCCTGCAAGCGCGCCGGGGGCAGCTTCTTCCCCGGGCTGCTGACCGCGATGGCCATCGCGGTCCGCGAGATCGGTGGCGAGGAGGAGTTCCGGACCGTCACCCCGCTGCACACCCGGCACAAGGAGCGGTGGCGGACGGCGATGGGCTGGTTCATCACCGTCGCGCCGCTGGAGTTCTCCCTCGCCGGGGCCGACTCCTTCGCCGACGTGCTCCCGCGCGCGCACGCCAGCATGCGGGCGGCGATCCGGCTGTCGCACTTCCCGGCCGCCCGGGTGATCGAGCTGCTGGGCAGCGACTTCACCGTCACCCGCCGCGACGTGTTCTCGATGGTCTCCTACACCGACTACCGGCACATGCCCGGCGCGGACCGCTACGCGGAGTGGAACCCGCTGACGATCGGCGAGGTCAACGTCGCCGACGACACCCACGTGTGGGCCTCCCGGAACCACGAGGGGCTGCACCTGGGCATCCGGCACCCGGACACCCCCGTCGCGGGCGAGGTGCTCGACGAGTACACCGCCACCATCAGCGCCGTCCTGAGCCGGGTGGCCGCGACCGGTGACTACCCGCTGGCCCCGCAGTGGGCCTGCGGCAGTTCGCCGGCCCACCCGGTCGGCGTCTGAGCGCGGGTGCGCCCGCGCGGCTCCGGCGTCACGCCAGGTCGCGCCGGCGCACCCGCGGCTGTACCCGGGCGCCGGCTCAGGGCTGGGGGCGCTGGCTCGCGGGTTCGGGCGTGGCGGCGGCTCGGCCCGTCGCGGCCCAGCTGGCGAGGAGGTTCAGCGCATCCGCTGAGGCGGACGCCGGCTCGGAGGGCAGCTCCACGGACTCGTAGGTCAGCTAGAGGTCGCCGACGACCGGGTGCTGGATCCGCTTGGCGCCGGTGCGGTGCAGGCGCACGTCGTGCGCCGCCCACCGGGTGCGGAACGTCTCGCTGCGGGTCGAGAGCTCGACGATGAGGTCGGTCAGCGCCTTGTCGTACGGGCTGCGGCCGGCCGGCCTCGCCGCGCAGCGTCGCGACGTCCGCCCCGCGTTCCCAGTCGGGGTAGAAGTCCGCCGAGCGCGACGCGGTGCGGGCAGCGTGCGGGGAGCTGCTGGACCGGAAGCGCCGCTCCGAGCGACTGGGGCGGCCTCTCCGCAGGGGTCACCCCGACGCCGCCGGGCCCCTCGACGGTGCCGGTGACCGGACACCCTGCCGTCCGTGGACCAGGAGGCGGAGGCACCTGATCTTCCTGCCGGCGCTGCTCTTCTGGAGGGCGTGACCAGGTCGCGGCCGGTGGAAACCGGCGGACCTGCACACCTGCTCGGGCAGGGCCTGACCGCCCCGCTCAGGCGCTGGGCTGCTCGGCCGGCTGCTGGTCGCCGGTCACCTGCCCGCCTACGAGATGGCCCACCGCGTGGTGCGCGCCGGCGGTGTGATCACCCGCGTGGGCGTTCCGCAGTACGAGGAGGCGCCGATCGGGTTCGGCAGCCTGTTCGGCCGCAACATCACCCTGACCGGTGGCCCCGCGCCGGTCCGCGCCTACATCGAGGAGCTGCTGCCCGACGTGCTCGAGGGCCGGATCGAGCCGGGCAAGGTCTTCGACCGCACCGTCGGCCTGGACGGCGTCCCCGACGGTTACCGCGCGATGGACACCCGCGAGGCCCTCAAGGTCCTCGTCCAGTTCATGGTCCACACCGCGATCTGGGAGGGCGACGAGGCCGAGTGGGGCGACCTCGTCACCGACGAGGAGTACGGCTACCCGCAGCAGCGCTGACCACCGGACGGGCTGTCGCGGGGTCCCGGG
>JAOPVN010000041.1 GCA_025966175.1 Modestobacter sp.
CCGGTCGCCCAGCGCAGCGCCGTCCAGGCGTCGTCCGCGGGCCCGACGTCGGGGAACAGCCGGACCAGGACCGCGGCGGCCACGTCGGCCGGCGGGTCGAAGGCCAGCCCCAGTCCCTGTGCGACGTCGTCGCCGTGCAGCAGCAGCTCGGCGCAGCCCATCGCGGCGAAGCCGCCGGCGTCCGGCGTCCCGTGGGGGTGCCAGCCGCGCTCCCCCGGCGGCGCAGCGTCCACCACCCGGGACAGGACCTCGCCCCAGGCCCGCAGGCCCAGGATCAACCCGGCCAGGTCGGCGTCGGCACGGCCGACCACGTCCACCGCGGTGACCTCGCGGGGACCGGCGACCAGGTCGTGCGCGTAGAACGCCAGGCAGCCACTGACGTGCGTGACCACCGCGCGCACGTCGGCACCCATCACCGGCACCGGTGCGGCCGGGTCGCCCACCCGGGTCAGCAGGTCGGCCACCGCGGCGAGCGACCGGCGGACGTCGTCGCCGCCCACCCTCACGGGGTGGTGGTCGGGGCGCCGCCGGCCGGGCGGTGCCGGTCCCGCTCGTAGTCGCTGATCAGGCCGATCCGGCGGACGTGCCGCTCCTCGCCGCTGAACGGCGTCGCCAGGAAGGTGAGCACCAGCCGGGTCGCCTCCTCGACGGTGTGCTGCCGGCCGCCGACGGAGACCACGTTCGCGTCGTTGTGCTGGCGCGCCAGCTCGGCGGTCTCGGTGTTCCAGACCAGGGCGGCCCGCACGCCGGGCACCTTGTTGGCCGCGATCTGCTCGCCGTTGCCCGACCCGCCGATGACCACCCCGAGCGTGCCCGGCTCGGTGACGACCCGCTCGCCGACCTCGAAGCAGAACGGCGGGTAGTCGTCCTGGGCGTCGTACTCGTAGGCACCGCAGTCGACCGGCTCGTAGCCGGCGTCGGCGAGCGCCTGCAGCAGGTGGGACTTCAGTTCCAGGCCGGCGTGGTCGGTGCCGAGGAAGACGCGCATGGGCCGATCCTCTCAGCCCGGATGGCAGGCTGCCCCGGTGGCGGTGCTGGGGGTGGACGGCTGGCGTGGGGCATGGGTCGCAGCGCTCCTGGACGGCCGGTCGGTACGCCTGCTGGCCCTGGCCGACGCGGCCATGGTGCTCGCCGTCCCGGGGGTCGCGGTGGTGGCCATCGACATGCCGATCGGGCTGTCCGAGGACGGCGTCCGGGCCTGCGACGTCGCCGCCCGTGACCGGCTGAAGGGGGCCGGCGCGGCCGGCTCGGTGTTCCCCTCCCCGGTCCGCGCTGTGCTGGGCGCCCGCGACTACGCGCACGCCCGGGAGCTGAGCCGCGGCGCCACCGCCGGCCGGCGGGCGCCGTCGGCCCAGACCTACCAGCTGGTCGCCGCCATCCGGGACCTCGACGACGCTCTCGGGGAGCCGCCGGACGAGCGGGTCGTGGAGGTGCACCCCGAGCTGGCGTTCCGCGCGCTCGACCCCGCCGTGCGCGATGCCAAGGGCACCGCACGCGGCACGGTCCAGCGACTGCGCGCGCTGCGCACCGTGATGGACGTCGAGGCCGCCCTGGCCGACGCACCGCCCCGGGTCCCGGTGACCGACGCCCTGGACGCCTGCGCGGGTGCCTGGTCCGCTCAGCGGCTGGCCGCGGGCACCGCCGAGTGCGTCGGCGACGGGACGACGGACTCCCGCGGCCGGCCGATGCGGATCTGCTGGTGAGCACGCGGGCCGCGACCGGGTGGGTCGAGGTCGGCGACCGGGTGTTCGTCCGCCGGCACGTCGACCTGGACCTGAACTGCGGGCTGGTGGTGGGCGAGGGCCGGTGTCTGGTCGTCGACACCCGCTCGCACCTGGCCGAGGGCCAGGCCCTCGCCGAGGCGGTCCGGGTGGTCACCCCGCACCCGTGGACGGTGGTGAACACCCACGCCCACTTCGACCACTGCTTCGGCAACGCGGCCTTCCGGCCGGCCGATGTCTGGGGCTCGCGGCGCTGCGCGGCGGACCTGGCCGCGACCGGGGACCGGCAGCGCGCACTCGTGGTCGCGGGGCTCCGGGCCGCGGGGGACCTCACGCAGGCCGACCTGGTGGCGGCGGCGCCGATCGATCCGCCGGACTTCGTGGTCGACGACGTGGTGGTGCTCGACGTCGGCGGGCGAACCGTGACTCTCACCCTTCCCGGCCGCGGGCACACCGACGGGGACCTCGTGGTGGGGGTGGACGACGTGCTCTTCGCGGGCGACCTGGTCGAGGAGGGCGCGCCGCCGGCGATGGAGGACGCGTTCCCGCTGGAGTGGCCGGCCACCCTGACCGCGGTGCACGCGCTGGCCCGCGGTCCCGTCGTCCCCGGTCACGGCGCGGTCGTCGACGGTGCCTTCGTGCTGGCGCAGCGGGACGAGCTGGCCGCGCTCGCCCGCTGGCTGGTCGACCCGTCGGCTCCCCCCGCCTTCGACGAGGCGACCCGGCGGACGGCGAGGTCGCGGCTGTGAGCGCTCAGGCCAGCTTGCGCACCATCGGCAGCGGGAGCACCCGGAGCAGGCCGGCGACCGGGCGCCACGGCCACTCGGGCACGTAGGCCCGCACCGGCTCCCGCTCGATGGCGGCGGTCAACGCCCGCACGCCGGTGTCCAGGTCGACGGTCAGCGGCCCCCGGCGGCCGAGGTTGATGTCGGTCTCGATGAAGCCGGGGTGGATGGTGGTGACCCGGATGGCCCGGGTGGCCCGGTCGCCGAGCAGGTCGGCGCGGATGCCCTCGGCGAGCACGGCGCCGGCGGCCTTGGAGGTGGCGTACGCCGTCCGGGTGTTCCCCATCCCCCGCACTCCGGCCACCGAGGAGATGACCACGAGATGCCCGGAGCCCTGGGCGCGGAAGAGCTCGACGGCGGCCTCGCAGCACGCGTGCGTGCCCAGCACGTTGGTGACGAGCACCTGCCGGTTCGGCCGGGCCCGCCCCGTGCCCACCGGCGCCCCCTTGCCCAGACCGGCGTTGGCGATGAACCGGTCGATGCCGCCGAGCTCGGCGGCCAGCTCCGGCACGACCCGGGCGACCGCGTCCACGTCGTCCACGTCGAGCCGGCCGATCGCGACCCGGATCCCCGGGTGGGCTGCCAGCAGCTCCGTGCGGAGCTCCTCGAGCAGGTCCAGGCGGCGGGCGACCAGGGCGAGATCACGGCCGCGGGCGGCGAACTCCCGGGCCATGCCCCGGCCGAGGCCGGCGCTGGCGCCGGTGATGAACACGCGCTGACGGACGGGGTGCGGCACCGGCACAGGATGCCGCCCCCGACGTCACGACCTGGAACGGCCCCCGTCCAGAGGCTCGTCCCGAGCCTGCGAGGGATGAGGGGGACGGGGGTCCTTCTTCAGCGGGTGCCGGTCAGCTCCAGGGCGTCGGCCGGGACGGAGTCCATGTCGGGGCCTGCGGTGCGGGTGCGCTTGAGCTCCCAGAAGTCGGGCAGGTTGGCCAGCAGGACGGCGCCGTCGAAGGCCTTGCCGGCGTCCTCGCCCGTGGGGACCTTGCTGATGACCGGCCCGAAGAACGCCACGCCGTCGATGTGCATGACCGGGGTGCCGACGTCGTCGCCCACCGGGTCCATGCCCTCGTGGTGGCTCTTCTCCAGGGCCTCGTCGTACTCGGTGGAGCCGGCGGCCTGCGCCAGCTCGGCCGGCAGGCCGACCTTCTCCAGGGCCGGGGCGATGACGTCGTCGATCTCCAGGCCGTCGTGGTGCCGCAGCGTGCCCATGGCGGTGTAGAGGTCACCCAAGACCTCGTCGCCGTGCTGCTGGGCGGCCGCGATGGCCACCCGGACCGGGCCGATCGCCTTGGCCATCATCTCCACGTAGTCGGGCGAGAGGTCACGGCCGCGGTTGAGCACGGCCAGCGACATGACGTGCCAGTGCAGGTCGATGTCGCGCACCTTCGCCGCCTCCAGCACCCAGCGGCTGGTCAGCCAGGCCCACGGACACAGCGGGTCGAACCAGAAGTCGACACGGGCCTTCACGGGCGTGCTCTGCACTGCCTCGGTCATGGGTGCTCCTCAGTGTGGTGTCGGTGCTGCCGGGCGCCGCCCGGATCGTCTGGGGCCAGCAAGTCCGGCCACCGTCCCGTTGTTCCCGACCACTGCGCGCGGCACACCGGAGCAAGACCGTCGTCCCCGCATGGGAAGCTCCGGTACGTGGCAGTTCCCAACCTGACTCGTGACGACGCCGCGGCCCGCGCCGCGCTGCTGGCCGTCTCCAGCTACGACCTGTTCCTGGACGTGACCGACGGCCAGGGGCATCCCGGCGAGGAGACGTTCCGCTCGATCACCACCATCACCTTCGACGCCCGCACCCCGGGTGCGGCGACCGTCGTCGACCTGGTCGCCGACCGCGTCCGCTCCGCCACGCTCAACGGCGTCGAGCTCGACGTGAGCGGCTACACCGAGGAGCGCGGTCTCGTCCTGCCCGACCTGGCCGAGACCAACGAGCTCGTCGTGGACGCCGACTTCCGGTACTCGCGCACCGGCGAAGGGCTGCACCGCTTCGTCGACCCCGAGGACGAGCAGGTCTACCTCTACACGCACTTCGAGCCGGCCGAGGCCAAGCGGATGTTCGCCTGCTTCGACCAGCCCGACCTCAAGGCGACGTTCACCGT
>JAOPVN010000049.1 GCA_025966175.1 Modestobacter sp.
GTGTTCGTGTTGCGCCACGTGCGGAACGGCGTCAGCAGCGCGCCGTCGGCGTCGAACGCGAGGTAGCCGTGCATCATCGCCGACACGCCGAGCGCGCCGACTCCGGCCAGCTCGACCCCGTGGCGTCGCCGCACGTCCTCGGTCAGGGCCGCGACGCTCTGCTGCACCCCGGACCAGACGGCGTCCAGCGAGTACGTCCACCGCCGGTCCACGAACTGGTTCTCCCAGTCGTGGCTGCCGACGGCGAGCGGAGCGTGGTCCGGACCGATCAGCACCGCCTTGATCCGGGTCGATCCGAGCTCGATACCCAGGGCCGTGCGACCCGAGGTGATCGCTGCGCCAGCATCGATCGTCATGTCAGGAGCTCCTTCCCGCCCACCGGTGACGGGCCTGGTACCTGCACCAGTCGACCGCGGGCGCCGGACAATTGTTAGCGCTAACATGTGCCTCGTCAAGCAGACTGGTCCGGGGCCGGCCGGGCTGGACCGGTGCTCCCGCGGACGATCAGCTGCGGCATGACCGGCTCCGCGTGGAAGCCCTCGCCGCGCAGCCGGGCCAGCACCAGCTGCACCCCCCGCCGGCCGAGCTCGGCAAAGTCCTGGCGGACCGTGGTCAGCGGCGGGGTGTAGTACGCGGCCTCCGGGACGTCGTCGAAACCGACCACGCTGATGTCCCCGGGCACCGTCAGACCCTCCTCGTGGAGGGCGTTGAGCAGGCCCAGCGCCATCTGGTCGTTGGCCACGAAGACCGCGGTCACCGCCTCCCCCGAGCGGCGGCCGGCGCGCACCCGCGCGGCCAGCTCCCGCCCGGCGGCGTAGCCGGAGGAGGGCCACCAGCTGCCGTAGGAGACCTCGGGCACGCGTGCACCGGCGGCGGTCAGCTCCTTGCGCCAGCCGAGCATGCGGCCACGGGCCTCGAGGGAATCCTGCGGTCCGGTGACGTGGTGCACGGTGCGGTGCCCCAGCTGGAGGAGATGCCGGGTGGCCAGCGCCGCGCCGACCTCCTGGTCCACCCACACCGTGGGGCGCGCCGGGTCGTAGCCCACCTGCACCGCGATCAGTGGCACCGGGGACTGCAGGCGACCCAGCGCCTCGACCGCCTGCCCGTAGGTGGACAGCGCGACCACCGCGTCGACGGACTGGGAGACGAACCGGTCGACCGCCTCGCGCATCGCGCCCTCGCTGTCCTCGTCGAGGATCGCGACGCTCAGCGAGTACCCGGCCGCACGCGCGGCCTTCTCCAGCCCGAGCAGGGTCTGCGCCGGGCCGTACTGGTTGATGTGCGAGGTCACCAGGCCGATCGTGCGGGTCGACCCGGTGACCAGTGCGCGGGCCGCGGTGTTGGGCCGGTAGCCCAGCTCGGCGATCGCCCGGAGCACCCGCTCCCTGGTCGCCGGTGCGACGTTCGGATGCCCGTTGACCACCCGGGACACCGTCTGGTGCGAGACGCCGGCATGTGCCGCGACGTCCGCCATTCCCAACGCCCGCGGGGCCCCCTCGGGCAGCACGGTCCCTCCTTCTCGGGGGCGACCCCGTTGCCGCCCCCCGTCGGTTGTCCCGCGGACCGTCAGCGCGATGTGCCGGCGCGCCGCTTGTTGTAGACGTCGAAGGCTACGGCCAGGAGGAGCACGAGACCCTTGATGACCGACTGGATCGACTGGTCCACGCCCATGAGCTGCATGCCGTTGCTCATGACCGCGACCAGCAGACCACCCACCATGGCGCCGACGACCGTGCCGACGCCACCGGTGACGGCCGCGCCACCGATGAAGGCGGCCGCGATCGCGTCGAGCTCGAAGCTGTTGCCTGCGCCTGGCTGCGCGCCGTTGGACCGCGAGGAGTAGATGATCCCCGCGACGGCAGCCAGGAAGCCCATGTTGACGAAGATCCAGAAGTTGACGACCCGAACCTTGACGCCGGAGAGCGTCGCGGCGGCCAGGTTGCCGCCGATCGCGTACACCTGCCGCCCGAACACCGAACGCTTGGTGATCAGGCCGTAGACGGTGACCAGCACACCCAGGATGATCAGCACGATCGGCAGGCCGCGGGCGTGGGCCAGCTGCCAGGCGAAGGCCATGACGACCAGAGCGACCGCGACGATCCGGGCCACGAACAGCGGGAAGGACTCGACCGGCTGCTTGTACCGGATCCGCGCCACCCGAGTGCGGAACGAGCTGACCGCGTACCCGACGACGGCGAGCGCGAAGACGAGCAGGGTGAACGCGTCATACCCGTTGCCGCCGAGCAGGCCGTTCAGGAAGCCGCTGGCGACCTTCTGGTACTGGGGGGTGAACGGCGACAGCGAGATGTTGTCCAGCACCTGCAGGGTCAGGCCGCGGAAGAGCAGCATGCCCGCCAGCGTCACGATGAAGGCCGGGATGCCGACGTAGGCGACCCAGAAGCCGTGCCACGCACCGACGAGCAGGCCCACGGCGATCGCGGCCAGGATGCCGACCCACCAGGGGGCGCCGTGCCGGATGACCAGCACGGCGGAGACCGCGCCGGTCAGGGCGACGACCGAGCCGACGGACAGGTCGATGTGCCCGGCGATGATCACGATGACCATGCCGATGGCCAGCACCAGCACGTAGGAGTACTGCAGGACGATGTTGGTGATGTTGCCCGGGCTCAGCGACGTGCCGTCGGTGAGGATGGCGAACAACACCACCACGACGAGGAACGCCACGTAGATGCCGCTCTGCCGCAAGTTGCGGGTGAGCAGCTCACGGAGGTCACTCGTGCCGGTGGAGAGCGCCTTCGCGGGCGCGTCGGTCGCCTCCGCCGGGGTCTCGTTGGTCTCTGGACCCGCCGTCCTGGTCATGCTGCGAGCTCCCTCTCCTTGGTCATGAGCGCCATGAGGCTCTCCTGCGTGGCCTCACGCACCGACTGCTCGCCGGTGATCCGGCCGGCCGACAGCGCGTAGATGCGGTCACAGGTGCCGAGCAGCTCGGGCAGCTCGGACGAGATGACGATGACGGCCTTGCCGGCCGCCACCAGCTTGTTGATGATCGTGTAGATCTCGTACTTGGCGCCCACGTCGATGCCGCGGGTCGGCTCGTCGAGGATCAGCACGTCCGGGTCGGTGAACAGCCACTTGGACAGCACGACCTTCTGCTGATTGCCGCCCGAGAGCTTGCCGACGATCGAGGACACGCTGGGTGCCTTGATGT
>JAOPVN010000080.1 GCA_025966175.1 Modestobacter sp.
GGGCCGACCTGCTGTTCGTCGAGGCCCCGACGTCGGAGGCCGACATCGAGGCGGTCGCCACGGAGCTGCGCGGGGTCGCCCCGCTGGTGTTCAACTGGGCCGAGGGCGGCAAGACCCCGCCGCTGCCACTGGCCCGCATCGCCGAGCTCGGCTTCTCGCTGGTGATCTACCCGATCGGCACGCTGCTGGGCGCGACCGCCGGCATCCGATCGCTGCTGGCGGCGCTCAAGACCGACGGCGTCCCGTCGCTGTCCGGGCTGCCGACGTTCGACGGGTTCACCGACCTGATCGGCCTGCCCGAGGTACAGGACCTGGAGCAGCGCTTCCGCGGCTGACCACACAGACCCGTACGCCCCGCTCGTGACCGTCCCGAGCGGGGCGTACGTCTGTCCGCTGCAGCGCCGAAGGGCCCCGGTCCTCCGAGTGGAGGACCGGGGCCCTTCGGAACGGTGACCGGTCGGGATGAGCCGGACTCAGGGGCGCCAGGCACCGCTCTGGTGGGCATCGGGGGCGCTCGGAGCCTGCTGCTGGCCCTGGTCGGACGCGGGATCCTGCTGCGGAGCCCGGTTGGTGGGCGGCTCCTCCCACGTCGTCACCGGAGCCGGAGCGGGCTGCTCGGTCTCCGGAGCGGTGGTCGGACGCTGCCAGGTCTGTGCCGGCGTGTCGGCGTCGGTCGGCCGGTGGGTGTCGCGGCCCTCGCCGCTGACCTGCCCGCCATACCGCGCGTCCTCACTGCCGGCCGAGGACCCGGAGCCGGCGTGGTCGCGAGTCCCGGCCGGGTCGGCCCCCATCTCCGCCGCGCCGTCCGTACCGGTGCCGGCACCCATGGTGGTGTCGGCGTGGGAGGTGTCGGCGCCCGTGGTGGTGCCGGCGTGGGTGGTGTCGGCGCCCGTGGTGGTGCCGGCGTGGGTGGTGTCGGCGTGGCTGGTGTCGGCGCCCGTGGTGGTGTCGGCACCCGTGCTGGGCCCGGGGGTCTCGTTCAGATGCTCCGCGGCGGCGGAGCCGGGGAATTCGAGGGGCGTGAGGAACTCGACGGCCCCGGCGACCGCGCTCTGCACCGGTCCGGGAAGGGCGCCGGCAGCACCGGCGCCGGTCACACCGACCACGGCGACAGTGACCCCGGTAGCGGCCTGGGCGATGGCACCGGCAGAAGCCAACTTGAGCAGCCCTGCGGTGAGAAATTCGATCATCTTGCGACGTCTCCTTCGTGGTCGGCCGGCCGCACGCTGAGCAGCGGGCACCGACACTGCGGCGACCGATCCGGCCGAGGTGTCGGCCAGATCGGTGAGCAGACCGGTCGCCAGGAGCTCGGCGAGTTGGGCACTGGGCCGCCCGGGCTGTGCGGCGACCTGCCGCACCTCTTCCGCGAACGCCACCACCGCGGCGCCTCCGGGCGGGACAGGTCGTCCGGCAAGGAAGCGCTCGAAGCCCTCGTCGAGCTGGTCTCCGGTCATCTCATCCCCGACATCGCCGAACCGGCTCACAGGGGTGCTCCCGTCCGGTCAAGTTCACTCCGAAGGGTGGCCAGCCCTCGGCGCTGCAGCGCCTTGATCGCCTGCGCCGACCGCCCCATCACCGCGGCCACCTGATCCACGGTGAGGTCGGCCAGGATCCGCAGCAGGAGGACGGTGCGCTGGTCCGCCGGCAGGGCGGCACACAGCTGGTGCGCCCTTTCCGTGCCCAGCGAGGCCAACGCCTCCTGCTCGACGTCCCCGCCGATCCGACCGTGCTCTGTCTCGTCGTCCCACGCGGTCGTGTCCGGTCGTCGCCCCCGCCGTCGCCAGTCATCCACCAGCCGGCGGTGCGCGATCGTGAAGACCCAGGCGCGGAACCCGTTCTCGTCCCCGTCGAAGGAGCCGAGCCCGGTGAAGACGGCCAGGAACGTCTCGCTCGTCAGATCGTCGGGCTCCACGGCCCCGTGGAGACGCAGGTAGCCGGTCACCGCAGGAGCGAGCTCGCGGTACAGCACCTCGAAGGCCCAGGCCGCCCCCGCCCGAGCCGCGCCCAGGACCTCTGGGAACGGCGTCCCCACCGACACACGGCACCTCCGGTCGCACACCACGTCGAGGTGGGGGTATCGGCATATCGACCGCTTCCTTGAGCGCACCAGGCAGACGCGTCCCGCCGTGTCCCCTCGCCAGCCGTACTCAGCCGACGGCTGACGACACCGCACCTGGGCATCAGCTCGACCCAGGTGTTGCCCGGGGCGAGGCCGCACCGGGTTGCCGTCCGGGCCGAGCAGCACCAGGCGGTCGGTGACGGCGTTCTCGGCCCCGGTGGCCGGCATCGTGCGGCGCGTAGCGGGTGTCGATCCAGTACAAGCCGGCGTCCCCGTTGTCGAAGCTGAACACCTGCATCCCGGCGTCGGCCACGGCGCTGACGAAGTCCGCCTGGCCTCCGGAGAAGCCGAACAGCCCGTGCAGCGGCGCGACGATCGCGGGGTCCATCAGGCGGTCCGAGCGGGGCGCGGGTCTGTCCGGGGTCGCTCAACTCCGGGTGGGCGCCGCCCGCCGCTCGGCCATGATCCGGGCGAAGGAGTCCGGGTCCTCGAAGTAGGGCGCGTGCCCGCACCCCGGCATGACCGCCAGGGTCGAGCCCGGCAGCGCCGCGTGCGCCGCCGTCCCCATCGCCAGCGGCGTCCACCGGTCGTCCTCGCCCCAGACCAGCAGTACCGAGTCGCCGAGACCGGCGCCGAGGAGCGCCGCCGCCTGGAGGTCGTCGTTGCAGGGGCCGAGGAGGAAGCCGGCGACCTCGGTCAGCGCCGCGGTGGCCCCGGCCGATGAGTTGATCATCGACTCCTCGCGCACCCACGCATCGGTCACCATCAGCGGATCGGCGACCAGGAGGGCCAGCTTCCGCCGCACCCCGGACTCGCTGGCATCGGCCAGCACCGCCGGCGGGGTCATGTTCTCCGCCGGCAACGGCACGAGGCCGATGGCACCGATCAGCACGAGGGAGGAGACCTGGTCGGGCCGGGCAAGGGCCATCCGCGCGGCCACGTGGGCGCCCAGTGACGTCCCGGCCACGGTGACCCCGGACAGCCCCAGCTCGTCCAGCACCGCGGACACGAAGGCGGCGAAGCCCGCCGCGGTGTAGTCCCACCCCGCCGGCTTGTCCGCGAGCCCGTGGCCGGGGAGGTCGATGGCATACACGTGGTAGCCGGCCGCCACCAGGCCCGGGACGGCGGGCACCCACCGATCGGCCCGGGAACCGGCTCCGTGCAGGCACACCAGCGGCACACCGCCGCCGATCGACTCCACGACCCGCGTCCGGGTGCCCAGGGCGGTGACCGGATAGCTGATCACGTCGGCCCGGCCGTGGGTGAAGGGCCGGGCCCCCGGGGCCACGGTGCCGCCGGGTGCGGCGAGGTCCATCTCTGCCATGCGGCTTCCTGCCTCCTGTGCTGGTGCGTACGGAGCTGGGTTCCCGGGTCCGACGGCTGTCCGCCGCCGGACCCGGGCGCCGATCAGGTGCGGCTCAGCACTCGCCGGCCGCGATCTTCTTCTCGACGTCGGCGTAGGTGTCCTTGGTGATGACCTCGCCGTCGATGTCGACGGTGTGACCGTCGGGCTCGGTGCCGTCGCGGAGGAAGGCGATCATGGTCTCCATCGCCTGGGTGCCGGTCGCGGAACCGCACATGCTGATGGTCATGTCGAGGTCACCGGCATCGACGGCCTGCCGGGCCGGCTCGCCGCCGTCCGTGCCGATGATCAGGATCTGGTCCATCGGGATGTTGCGCTGCTGGGCGGCCAGGATGCCGCCGAGCGCGATGTCGTCGTTGTCGAAGTAGAGGGCGTCGACGTCGGGGTTGGCCGTGAGCACGTTCTCGGCCGCGGAGAGCCCGGCGTCCGAGCTGAACTCACCGGTGTAGGGGCCGTCGATGACGGTGATCCCGGGGTTCTTCGCGAAGACCTCCATCGCCCCCTTCCCCTGCAGCTCGGTGAAGAGCAGACCGCGGATGCCGTGGATCATCGCCACCGTGCCCTGCCCGCCCAGCTTGTCGACGAGGTACTGCGCCTTCTGCCGGCCGACCTCGGTGTAGTCCTTCCCGACGTGCGCGAAGGTGTACTGGCGGCCGTCCTCGTCGATGTCGTTGATCGCGGTCATCATCGCGATCCCGTTGTCCGACCCCTGCTGGATGACGGGGATCAGGGCGACCGGGTCGACGGGCACGATCACGACGCCGTCCGGCGCCTGGGACAGCGCGTTCTCCACCTGCTGGTACTGCAGCTGGGGATCGGTCTCCCCGTACGTGACCGAGAGGTCGACCCCCTCGCGGTCGGCCACCGCCTGCGCGGCGGCCGCGGTCTCCTGGAAGAGCGGCAGCCCCCGGCTGTAGATGTTCAGCTGGACCGACAGCGAGTCGCCGCCCCCGCCCCCGCCCCCGGCGGTGGTGTCGTCGCCGGAGCTCGAGCAGGCGGCCAGTGACGCCGCCAGCCCGGCGGCCAGCGCGATGGTCAGTGCCTTGCGCGACAGTGCGAGGTGCAGCATGGTGCCTCCTGGTGTGGGTGGTCGGGCGGTGCACCGGTCGCCGGGCGTCGTGGGACGCCGCGACCGGGACGTGCGCAGGCGGGGAGACCTGTGAACGCGCTCGGCGGTGCGGAGGCCCGAGCGCGGGTCCGTGAGGGGTCAGCGCGGGGGCGGCACCGCGGCGACCGAGGGAGGCGGAGCGGACGGGGCCCCGTCCTCCAGGGCCGGTCCGGTCTCCGGACCGGGTACTGGCCGGGCGTGCGCCGCTCCGCCCCGGACACGCGACCGGTCGCGGACGAGGCGACGGCGGAGGAAGTCGACCGAGGCGGCGAGGATGAACACGACGCCGAGGACCACCTGCTTGTAGTCCTCGCTGATGCCGCTGAGGTCCAGGCCGTTGCGCAGCACGGCGATCAGCAGCACGCCCCACAGCGTCCGGACGACGGATCCGCGGCCTCCGTTGAGGCTGGTGCCACCGACCACGACGGCGGCGATCGCCTCCAGCGCGAGAGTGCCGTTGGCGTTGGGCTGGCCGGACTGGACCCGCACCAGCAGGGCGAGGGCGGCCACGGCCGTCGCCACGCCGGACAGCACGAAGACCAGCAGCCGGACGCGGGCGACCGGGACACCCGACAGCCGGGACGCCTCCGCGTTGCCGCCGACCGCCAGCACCTGGTAGCCGAACACCGTCTGCCGCTGCAGCCACCAGAGCAGCAGGAACACCACCGCCGTCGCCCACACGAGGAGCGGCAGACCCAGCAGCCGGCCGGTGGCGATCGAGCGGAAGCCCGCCGGGAGACCGCTGACCACTCCCCCGTCGGTCAGTGCGAGCGCCACGCCCGCACAGATGATCATGGTGCCGAGGGTGGCGATGAACGAGGGCACCTGGAGGGCGGTCACGACCAGGCCGTTGACCAGACCGAGGACGAGGCCGGACAGCAGGCACACGCCGACACCGAGCAGGATCGACCCGCTGTCGACCATCACCGTCGCGCCGATGACGCTGATCAGCGCCGAGCCGGTGCCCATGGACAGGTCCAGCTGACCGCCCATGATCACGAAGGTGGCGCCGAAGGACACGATCGCCAGGATCGAGGCCTGCATGAGCACGTTCGTGACGTTGATGCGGGAGAAGAACGCGTCGTTGGTGGCGGAGAGGTAGACGACGAGGGCGAGCAGGACGACCGGCACGAACATGCGGTCGAACAACGCCCCGCGCACCCGTGGGGGCCGCGCCGGCCGCTCCGCCGGCGTCCCGTCCGGACGCGGTCGTCGTTCCTGGGTGGCAGTCATCTCAGTTCTCCGTCCGGACGGTCGAGCGGGAGGAGCCGGTCACGCTGGTCGGGGTCGGCGGCCGGGTGACCGCGGCGTCGTCCCCACCCGCGAGTGCGGTGAGCTGCGCCTGGTCGAGGTCGGTGTGGGAGTGCAGGCGTTGCAGCGAGCCGTGCCGGAAGACGGCCACGCGGTCGGCGAGGGCGAGCACCTCGTGGACGTCGGTGGAGAACAGCACCACCGCGCCCCCGCCGGCGGTGAACTCCCGGAGCAGGTCGTGGATCTGGGCGCGCCCGCCGATGTCCACCCCCTGCGTCGGTTCCTCGACCGCGATCAGCCGCACCCCCGAGGCCAGCCACTTGGCGACGAGCACCTTCTGCTGGTTGCCGCCGGACAGGGACGAGGCCGGTGCGGTGACCTGCGCCATCCGGATGTCGAGGCGGGTGCGGTACTCCTCGGCCCGGCGCAGCAGCCGGCCGCGGGAGATCCGGCCGGCTCGGGACACCTGCCCGAGCGAGGCGAGCGAGACGTTGACCGCGCAGGAGTGCTCCAGCACCAGGCCGCGGGCCTTGCGGTCCTCGGGGATGAACCCGATCCCGTGCGCCTGGGCCTCGCGGGCCGTGCGCAGGGAGATCGCGCGCCCGTCCATCTCGGCGCGGCCGCGCAGCGGCACGTCCCCGCCGACCATGGAGACGAAGGCCGCCGCGCCCGAGCCGACCAGACCGGTCACCGCGACCGTCTCCCCCGCGTGCACGTCCAGGTCGAAGGGAGCGCCGTCGTCGCTGACCCGGACGTCGCGGACGCTGAGCAGCACGTCCGGGCGGACCGAGGAGGTCACCGGCCGGGCCGACTCCTGCGGGCGGTCCCCCACCATGAGCCTGGCCATCTCGGCGGTGGTCAGGCCGACGGTGTCGCGCTCGGCGACCCGTTCACCGTCGCGCAGCACGGTGACGCGGTCGGCGGTGGCCGCCACCTCGTCGAGCCGGTGGGAGACGAAGGCCAGCCCCACGCCGCGGCCGCGGAGGGTCCGCATCAGGTCCAGGACCCGCCCGGCGGCCCCCGGTTCGAGCGAGGCCGTGGGCTCGTCGAGGATGAGGAAGCGCGGCTCGGCCACCATCGCCCGGGCGATCTCGACGAACTTGCGTTCGGCCGGCCCCAGCGCGCCCACCAGTGCCCGCGGGTCCAGGTCGACGCCGAGCCCCTGCAGCAGGGCGCCCACCGTTCGTCGCCAGGACCGGTGGTCGACCGCCCCCATTGCACGGGCCCGCCGCGGGATCCCCGAGGCACTGGTCAGCAACGTCTGCTCGACCGACAGGTCGGGGAACAGGTTGTAGTTCTGGTGGACCACGGCGACACCCGCTGCCTGCGCCTGCTGCGGTGTGGCGAAGGTGACCGGCTCCCCGTCGAGGAAGAGCGTGCCGCCCGAGGGGCGCACCGCCCCGGTGAGCACCTTGATGAGCGTGCTCTTCCCCGAGCCGTTCTCCCCGAGCAGCGCGTGGATCTCTCCACTCCGCAACTCGAAGTCGACCTCGCGGAGCACGACGACCCCGGAGTAGTCGTGGACGGCGGCACGCACGCCGAAGCGGGACGGGCCCGTGGTCGCGGTCACCGGATCAGCCCTCGAGCCCGCTGAGGAAGTCCCCGACGGCCTTGTTCAGGGCGGCCGGCTGCTCGAGGAAGGCCAGGTGCCCGGCCCGCGGGATCTCGACGTACACCGCACCGGGGATCGCCGCGGCGACCCTGCGGTTGTACCGGGGCAGGGTGATCCGGTCCTCGTCGCCGTGGACCACGAGCACCGGGGTGTCGACGGTGGGCAGCCGGTCGATCGTGTCGTGGGCGAGGTCGGCGGAGAAGTGGCCGATGAAGCCGGAGACGTCCTTGGACCCGGTCCACGCCCGCAGCTCCCCCTCCAGGGCGGTGATCCGCTCGTGCTCCTCCTCCAGCAGCGTCGGCGACCACATCCAGAAGGCGAACCTGCCGAAGACGTCGAGGGTGGCGTGCTGCAGCGCGTAGCGCCGGGACTCGTAGTGCCGACGGACGTGGTGCTCGTCCGCCGTCCGCCCCCAGGTGGACAGCAGCACCGCCGAGCGCACCCGGTCGGGGTGGTTGAGCACCATCTCCTGCGCGGTGCAGGAGCCGAGGCTGAACCCCATGACGTGCGCCGAGTCGATGCCGATCGCGTCGAGCAGGGCGACGGCGTCCTCGGCCAGCAGGGCCGGGGTGTACTCGGAGTCCGGGCAGTCGGCCGTGCCCACGCCGCGCATGTCGTAGGTGATGCAGCGGTGGGTGGCCGCGAAGTGCTCGACCTCGTAGGCCCAGGCCCGACCGCTCATCCCGGTGCCCATGATGAACAGCAGCGGCTCGCCGGAGCCGGTCTCCCACCAGGTGGTGGTGTGGCCGTTGATGGTGACCTCAGGCATCGAGGACCTCGACCTCGGCGGCGCCCGGGACGGCGGCCACGGCCTCGATCTCGATGAGCAGCGGCTCCTCGACCAACCGCTCGACGAACAGCAGCGTGTTGGGCGGGTACCCGCCATCGGGGAAGATCTCGGCGAAGACGTCGCCACGGACGCTCATGAACTCGGGCAGGTGGGTGCCTCCGCCGACCAGGTAGGTGGTCATCTTGGCGATGTCGGCGTACGTGCCCCCGACGGCGGCCAGCGCGGTGCCCAGGTTGGCGTAGGCGCCGCGGACCTGGTCGGCGAAGCTGCCGTCGCCGTACAGCTCGCCGTCCTCGGTCATGCCGACCTGCCCGGCGATGAACACCGGGTCGCCGTCGGTGACGACGCCGATGTGCGAGTAGCGGCCCAGCGGCTCGCCGAGGCCGGCCGGCTTACGGTGCAGACGAACGGTCATGTGCGCTCCTTCAGGCGAGCTGCCGCCCTGCGGGCAGCTCGGGATGGACGCACGGCGGGCGCCGGCGTCAGGTGGGGGTGGAACGAGCGCGGCCGCGCTCAGTCGTGGACGGCGCCGTCCTCGGGGACGAGGGCCTGCTGCGAGCGGTCGATCTCGTGGGCGATCTCCAGCCCGTCGGACATCGACCAGGGCAGGACGCTGTAGGGCTTCTCCGGGTTGTCCCCGGTGACCATGTCGTAGGTCAGCTCGGTCTGGCTGTAGATCAGCGGGTCGCGGTCGTGGTGGTACCGGACCATGTCCAGGTCGTCGGGGAACTCCTGGACGACGCCGTCCTTGATGACGATCTCGACGTTCCGCTTGTCGACCAGGACGTGCAGGTCCCGGGCCGGGTTGCCCTTCACCACGATGACGTCGGCGAGGTAGCCGGGGAGCAGCTTGCCGAGCTTGCCCTCGAGGTTGAGCATCTTGGCGCCGTTGGCGGTGGCGGCGAGGATCGCCTCCATGTTCGACAGCCCGGCGTAGACCCGCAGCAGCTCCAGTTCGCGGGCGTGCCACTCGCCGTAGGGGGTGACGGCGAACCCGCTGTCGGTGCCCATCGCGAACTTCACGCCGGCCTCGCGGGCCCGGTGCAGGCTGTCGACGCTCTTCTCCAGCATCCGGCGGGCGCCGTGGTACTGGGGGTGGGGAGCGCCGGTCAGCTCGGGCCAGTCGGCCAGGTTGGCCAGCAGCAGGAGGGTGGGCACCAGGGTCACGTCGTTCTCGATGAGCTTCTCGATGCCCTCGTCGGTCATCACGTTGCCGTGCATGATCCAGTCGAACCCGGCATCGGCGGCCGCGCGCAGCTCACCGGGCCCGCGAGCGTGGATGGTGACCTTCTTGCCCAGCTGGTGCACGAGGTCGGCGACGGCCTTCATCTCGTCGTTGGTGAAGGCCTGGAAGTCGCCGTAGGGGCTGTCGGCCAGCTTGATCAGGTCGACCCCGTTCTTGACCTGGTGCCGGATCTCGATCTTCATCTGGTCGACGGTGTTGGTCAGCGTGCCGATGTTGCCGTCCGGGACGCCGACCGAGTCGGGGTACCAGTCGGTCAGGCCGTTGCTGGTCGTGAGGTAGCGGCCGGCGGAGCTCATCCGCGGCCCCTGCACCAGCCCGGCCTTGATCCCCTCCCGGATGCCGACGCCGATGTAGTAGCTGCCGCCGGGCTGGGAGATGCTGGTGATGCCCGCCCGCAGCACCTTCCGGGCGTTGGCGGCCGCGATCAGCGTGCGCATCTCCGCGCTGGTGTAGAGGTCGATCTCCTCCTCGTACCGGGCCTCGCCGTAGGTCATGTGGCAGTGCGCGTCGATCAGGCCCGGCATGACCGTCCGGCCGGTGGCGTCGATCTGCCGCATCTTCTCCTTCGGCGGCATCTCGATCCCGGTGGTGTCATCGCCGACGGCGACGATCGTGTTGCCGTGCAGGACGACGTCGATGCCGTCCCGCGGGTCTGCGCCGGTGGCGTCGATGACGGTGCCGCCGGTGATCACGGTCCAGTCCTCGTACACGGGGACTCCTCTCGGGCTGTTCGAAGGCGTGCGGGGTCGACGGCACGGCCCTCGTCGGCAGCTGCTGCGTCGGGAACGCGGCCGGGGTGGGGCGTGTCGGGGTGGTCGGGGAACAGCGGTGGTGCGGGTGGATCAGGGCGCGTCGGCGTCCAGTGCCGGTGCCACCGAGGAGGCGGTACCGCGTAGGTGGTGCCGGATGGCTGCTTCCATGGCGTCGGGATCCCGCTGGTGCAGGGCGGCGAGCATGTCCCCGTGCTCGTCGTGGGCGGCCACGGCGGAGGGACGGGTGGAGACGAGGATCCGGACGTAGAACTTCGCCCGCGCGCCGAGCGTGCCGATCAGGGTGATGAGCTCTCGGTTGTCGCACGGGGCGTAGAGCGCGGCGTGGAACTGCTGGTTGAGCTGGGCCCACGTCACCGGGTCGGTGACGCCGTTCATCTGGTCGTGCAGGTCCTGCACGACCGCGATGTGCTCGTCCGTGGTGGCGGCGACCACCTTGCGACCGGCGAGCACCTCGAGTTGCTCGCGGATCTCGTACAGGTCCAGGAACTGCCGGACCGAGGGCCGGGTGACCACCGCACCGCGGTGCGCGTCGAAGGTGACCAGCCCCTCGCTCGCCAGCGAGTGCAGCGCCTCGCGCAGCGGGGTGCGGCTGATGCCCAGCCGGGCGGCGAGCTCGTCCTGGCGCAGCGGGGTGTCGACCTCCACGCCGCCACTGATGATCAGGTCGCGCAGGGCGTCGCGGGTGGCGTCCCGGATCGTGCTGCGCTGGATCGGCGAGAAGCCGGCGAGCGCTCCCTCCTTGGGCTTCTGCTGGGCGCTCACACGGTCTCCCCCGGGTCGATCGTCCCGGGCTCGCCGACCGTGTTGGTCAGGGTGCCGAGCCCGGTGATGCTGACCTCGACAGTGTCGCCCGCACGGAGGAACCGCGGCGGGTCGAACCCGATGCCCACACCCGCGGGGGTCCCGGTGGCGATCACGTCGCCGGGCTGCAGGGTCATGCCGGCGCTGATGGTGGCGATGAGCGTCGGCACGTCGAAGATGAGGTCGGTCGTCTTCGCGCTCTGCCGCAGTTCACCGTTGACCCGGGTCTCGATGAGCAGGTCGGCGACGTCGACCTCGTCGGCGGTCACCGCCCACGGGCCCATCGGGCAGAACCCGTCCATGGACTTGCCCAGGAACCACTGGCGGTGGTCCCGCTGGACGTCGCGGGCGGTGACGTCGTTGACGATCGTGTAGCCCCAGACGTGCTCCAGCGCCTCCTCGGCCGGGATGTTCCGGCCGCCGCGGCCGATGATCACGCCCAGCTCTCCCTCGTAGTCGAGCTCGACCGTGAGGTCGGAGTGCACCGGGATGACGTCGTCCGGGCCGATCACCGAACTGGGTGCCTTGGTGAAGACGACCGGCCGGTCGGGCACGCCGTTGCCCGGGGTGGAGTTGTAGCCCGAGGCGTCGAACTCCAGCGAGTGCTGGTGGTAGTTCTGACCGACGCAGATGACGTTGCGCGCCGGCCGCGGGATCGGCGGGAGCAGCTGGACGTCGCTCAGCGGGATCGCCGTGGCGGAGCAGGGCACGGAGGTCGGCGTGCCGCGTTGGATCAGCTCGAGCAGCCCGAGCGGAGCGCCGTCCGAGCTCACCGCGTAGCCGTGCGGCAGCGGGAACACGTGCTCGCCGAGCACCACCCCCACGCCGGGACCGGTGTCGCTGCGGAACGACACGTACTTCACGAGGTACCTCCGAGGTCGCTGGGGGAAGTGGGTGCTGGGCGGGGCCGGTGTCGCCGGCCGTCCGTCGGCACGTCAGGTCGGGATCGTCGCGGTGGTGCGCGCGCCGGCCGGGACGTGTCGCGCACCCTTGTTCAGGCCGGTCTGGAACTGCTTGGTGCCGGAGACGGTCTTGAGCACCCGCGCCCGGACGCCGCTCATCCGCTCCGGGCACTTGCCGACGACGAAGCCGTAGAGGTAGGACCACCACTGCACGTGGTCGGTCAGCGCGCGGTTCTCCTTCTCCCAGCGGGCCAGCGCGGTGGGCACGTCGCGCTCCTGGTCGAGGGTCGCGGCCAGCGCCATGGCGTTGATGAAGGCGGTGTTCGCCGCCTGGCCGAGGTTGGGCGGCATGGCGTGCGCCGCGTCGCCGACGACGGCGACGTGACCGCGGGACCAATGCCGGCAGCGCACGTTGACCAGTCGGTCCCAGCGGCTCGCCTCGGCGAACCGCTCGACCAGGTGGGCGGCGCGGGGGAACTGCTCGGCCCACAGCTCACGGTCGACGGGCACCTGGGCGGCACGCTCGTCGGAGACCGGGGCGCTCAGGAAGATGTAGTCCTGGCCCTCGGTGCAGGGGTTGTAGAGCAGCCGCCGGGGACCGTGCCAGTACTCGATGATCGTGTCGTCCGGGTCGCCGGGCTCCCGGTCGATCATCATCCGGATGCCGGCCTCCGTGCCGAAGTCCATCCAGGACGTCGAGGAGATCGACTCCCGCAACCGTGAGTAGGCGCCGTCCGCCGCGACGACCAGATCGGCCTTGAGCTCCCGCCCGTCCTCCATCTGCAGCGTGCCGTCGGCAGTGGCGCCGGTGGCCAGCGACGACGTCTCGATCTGCACGCCGAGCTTCTGGGCCTGCGCGATGAGGGCCTCGTAGAGGTCGGCACGGGGCGGCAGCAGGAGCCGGTCGCTCGGCGTGGTGAACCGGGACATGAGCGGCCGACCGTTCTGGTCGGCGATCCGCCACTCCTTGATGCTGCGGGCCCGGGCGGTGGCCTGGTCGTACGCGCCCAGTGTCTCCAGGGTGCGCAGGCCGCTCTCCCAGATCCAGATGCCGGCGCCGAACATCCGCAGCTCCGGGTTCCGCTCGTGCAGCCGGACGTCCCAGCCGAGCTGGGCCAGTCGCGAGCCGAGCACGAGGCCAGACAGCCCAGCACCAGCGATCTCGGCAGTTCTGGGCACGAGCGCCTCCCCCGCACAGCCCTCTGAGCTGCGCTTTCACCGGATTGGATCCTGGATCCGAAGCTTGGCCCGACCGCGGCTCCTTGGCAAGGGGCTTGGTGGTAAAGATCTCAAAAGCATCGGATTCCGGACGCGTTTCGCGCTGCGCACCACGGAACAGCCCCGGTCGGATCTGGCTGACTCGTCGGCCGCGACGGGGCCCACTGACGAAAGAGTCCGGGGCTGCCCGACGTGGTCGGACAGCCCCGGGCTGCGGTTGGTGCTCGAACGTCCCGCCGACCTCCGCCGGTGGGGCTGCGATCAGCCGACGGTGACGGCGCCGGTCCCGTTGGGCACCAGCTCGACCCAGGTGTTGCCCGGGGCGAGCCGGATCGGGTTGCCGTTGGGATCGAGCAGCACGAGCGGCTCGGCGTCGCTGTTCTTCACCCAGGTGACCGGCATCGTCATGCCGCCGGTCGCGACGAGCGCCTCTCCCCTGCCGGTCATGACGGTCTCCGGCACCGGGTTGCCGGCCGGGTCGACGCCGCTGGTGTTGACGACGTCCACCCGGAGGACCACGACGTTGGTGGCGCGCATCGGGGTGCCGTCCGCCTCGACCGACGGGGTGTCGCCCTCGGCTCGCGCCCACTTGCCGTCCGGCGCGCTCCAGGCCCACGCCGGGTGGCCCGCCCCGGACAGCGTCAGGTCCAGGAAGGCCGCGGGCGTACCGGCGGCAGCGGCGGTGGGCTGCTCGCCGATGGCGGCGAACGCGAACTGTCCGGCCGGGGCGGCCAGGTGGTCGGCGTCGGCCTGGCCGATGAGGGTCAGCGGGGCGGCGTACACGTTGTGCGGCGCGTACCGGTCGTCGGCCCGGTAGAAGCCGTCGCTGCCGGCGTCGAGGCTGAGCACCTGGAGCCCGGCGTCGGAGACGGCCTGCACGTAGCCCGCCTGTCCGCCGGAGAAGGCGAACAGACCGTGCAGCGGCGCGGCGATCGCGGGGTCCATCGGGCGCACCGAGCGCACCGGGCCGATCTCGTCCGGCAGGGTGGAGTGGTAGACGGCGACGAAGCGGGTGATGCCGCCCTCCACGACCTCCTCCCAGACGACGTCGGCCGCGTTGAGCCCGGTCTGCGGCCGGGCGTCGAGCGAGTTCTCGATCTTGACGGCGAGCGCGGGGTGCGGCGGGACGGCGCCGCTCTCCAGCCCGGTCAGCGGCCACAGGACCGGCGGCGGCGGGGGCGCCGGCGTCGAGGGCGGGGTGGCCGTCGTGCTGGAGGCTGCGGCCGACGTGTCCTCCCCGCCGCCGCAACTCACCGTGCCGGCCAGGGCAACCCCCACGAGGAGGGCGGCGCCGAGGTGGCGGCGCGTGAGCCTGGAGGCGGTGCGAGCGGGGTGGTCCACGGTGCGAACTCCTGCGTCGGGAAGCGGTGCGACCGCCCGGAGGGCGCCCGAACGGACCGTAGAGCGAGTGCGCGCCAGGACCGTTCCGCCGCTCCGGCGGTTCCGATCCCCGCGCCACGGCAGCCCCACGGGTCGCTCCCGACAGCCCCCGGACGCCCCGCGCCCGGCTGGTCACCGGGAGGCGGGCGCCCGTCCGTCACGCCTGGGGCGTCGTCCTGCCGTCCGACAAGTCGTCGACGCCGACGGCGCCGTACCCCTCCGCCTGCGGGTCGCCGTGCAGGCCACCGGTCATCGCGTACTCCTCCTCGGGGCTGAGCACGAGGCGGTGCCGGCCGAGGAGGGCGAAGCCGATCAGGCCCAGCACGAAGACGACGAGGATCGCGACGATCGCCGGGCGGTAGGCCTCGTTGGTCATGACCCCGATGAAGATCAGCGCGGCGATGACGCCGGCGAAGACCGCTCCCCCGACGCCGGCCCGGCTCACGTACGGGCGGACTGCGTCGGGGTACTTCCGGCGCAGCAGCACGAAGCTGACCATCTGCAGCACGTAGGCGATGACCGCGCCCCAGACGGCGATGTTGAGCACGATGTCGCCGGCGGCGGACCCGCCGAACTGGACGGCGAGCAGCGCGACGAAGCCGATGACCGCGCCGACCAGGAGGGCTGCCCACGGGGTCTTGCGGGTGCCGGTGACCGACAGCGCCTTCGGGTAGTAGCCGGCCCGGGAGAGCGAGTAGATGTTGCGGCCGTAGGCGTACATGATCCCCTGCAGCGAGGCGAGCAGGCCGATCAGCGCGAAGGCGGACAGGATCGCCGCGACGTCGCTGTTGGGCAGGATCGCGCGGAAGCCGTCGAGCAGCGGCTCGCCGGAGTCGCCCAGCGCGGCCGAGCCGGTGACGGCGGGGTTGAGGACGACGACCACCGCGCCGCTGGCGATCAGCGTGACCATCCCGCGCATGCCGGCCTTGGGGATGTCGCGCGCCGGGGTGTGCGCCTCCTCCGCGGTGAGCGGGAGCTCCTCGATGCCGAGGAACAGCCACATCGCGAACGGCAGCGCGAGCACGACCTGCCACCAGCCGTGCGGCAGGAACGTGCTCCTTCCCGGGTCGGGCTCGATGTCGAAGAGGCTGCCGAAGTCCAGGCTCCCGGAGAACAGCGCCAGAACGCCGAAGACGGCAATGACCGCCAGGGAGAGGACGGCGACGATCGTGGCGAAGCGGAAGGAGATCTCCGCGCCGGCGATGTTCACCGCCAGGAAGACCGCGTAGAGGACGACCCACCAGATCCAGGCCGGCATCGACAGCCCGAAGAGCTGGTCGGTGATCCCGTCGGCGTAGGTGGCGGAGAAGTAGACGACGACGGCGGTGGTCGCGACGTACTCGATGGTCTCGGCCAGCCCGGTGACGAAGCCGCCCCACGGCCCCATCGCGGCGCGGGCGAAGGAGTAGGCGCCACCGGTGTGCGGCATCGCGGCGGACATCTCGCTGATGCTGGCGATCATCGCCAGGTACATCGCGGTGACGACGACGCAGGCGATGGCGAACCCGCCCCAGCCGGCGCCGGCAATGCCGAAGTTCCAGCCGGAGAAGTCACCGGAGATGACGGCGGCGACGCCCATCCCCCACAGTCCCCAGAAGCCGGCCGAGCGGGTGAGGCCCCGCTTGTCGAAGTAGCCGTCGGCGGCCGCGGCGTAGGTGACGCCGTTCGAGCCGCGGGGCGTGGGGCTGGTCATCAGGGGCTCTCCTACGGCGGACGTCGAGGGTGAGCGCCCGGACGCTAGGGCCGACGGCGCCCGTTCAGGTGCCCGCTGTGTGTCACCGGTGGAACGACCTCGTGTCCAGCTCGGCGGGCGATGCCGACGTGGACGTCCATCGGCGGGAGCCCGGCGAGCGGTCCCTCAGCGGACTGAGCCGTGGATCGGTCGGGTCCGTCCCCACCGGCCCACGCCGTCGCCGCCTCACGCAGCGCCCGGACCACTTCCCCGCTCGCGCTGCTCACCGCCCCGCGCTCTCCACCGACGCAGCTACAGCGCGAGCCGGACCACCGGGCGCGCCTTGCTGGTGCGGACGCCGACCTCGGTGAAGCCGAGCCGCTGGAACACCGACAGCGGCCCGTGGAAGAGCTCCGCAGCCGACGCCGTCCGCACCGTGGTGTCCAGTGGATACGCCTCCACGGTGCGCGCGCCGTGCCGGCGGGCGAGGTCGACCGCACCCTCGAGCAGGACCTCGGCCAGGCCCTGCCGCCGCTTGCCGACCCGCACCACGAAGCAGGTCACCGCCCACAGACCGTCCTCGTCGGCGGTGCCGGCGGTGACCGGGTAGGTCGTGAGCCGCGGATAGTCGGCGCGCGGCGCGACCGCGCACCAGCCGGACGGCGCGCCGGCGTCGTCGTAGACCAGGACCCCCGGCGGGACGGGCGCCTCGACCTGGGACTGCAGATCGGCGCGGCGCTGCTCGGGTGTGGTGGCGTAGAAGCCGGGACGCTGGTGCCGGAACCACTGGCACCAGCAGCGGGAGGCATCGCCGCGAGTGCCGAAAACGGCGACGAGGTCGTCCCAGCGCCCGGAGGTCGCGTCGGCGACGGTTGGCATCGGACGATCCTGGGTGCACCGCCGGCACGCGGGCAAGCAGCAGTTCAGACCGACAGGTCTGGACCGATGAGGATCTGGGTGCCGTCGGGGCGGTAGCTGCGCCATCGCCCGTCGGGTGGTCGTTCGACGCGGAAGCCGTGGTGGACCTTGGTGTGCAGAAGGACCACCCCCTCCCCGCGACTCGCAAGCTCGCCGCGGGCCCCTGGGGGCGGCCGGGTGGTGAACGTCGCACCAGTGCGTCGGGGCGCCGCAGCCGGCGAAGACGCAGTGCCGGTCCCGGCGTTCCACCGCCCGGCGGATGTGCGGTGGGACGACCCGCTTCTCCCGGCCGACGTCCAGCGGGAGCCCGTCGGGGCCCATCACCATCCGGGAGATCGTGGCGTCACACGCCAGCCACCGGGCCC
>JAOPVN010000102.1 GCA_025966175.1 Modestobacter sp.
GTGTTCGCCGACAGGCCGGCGAACGCCGAACCGTTGTTGTTGGCCGCCGAGGCGAACGCGTACAGCACCTCGGAGAGCCCGTGCGGCCCACTGTTGAGCATCGACGCGCGGGCACCGGGCAGCGCCATCGCGACGCCGGCCCCGATCAGCGCGATCGCCGGGGTGGTGAGGATGTACAGCGAGGCCAGCGTCATCTCCCGGCGGCCCAGCTTCTTCCCCAGGTACTCGGGGGTGCGCCCGACCATCAGCCCGGCGACGAACACCGTGATGACCGCGAGCACGAGCATCCCGTAGAGGCCGGAGCCCACGCCGCCGGGCGCCACCTCGCCCAGCATCATGTTGGCCATCGCCACCGCGCCGCCGAGCGGGGTGAAGCTGTCGGGCATGCCGTTCACCGCGCCGGTCGAGGTCAGGGTCGTCGCCGTGCCGAACAACGCCGAAAGCGGGCCACCGAATCGGACCTCCTTGCCCTCCAACGCCGCGCCGGCCAGCTGGGGCGCCGCCCCACCGGCGTGGGCCTCGAACCAGCTCATCAGCGCGAGCGAGAACGTGGCCAGGGAGGCCATCACGCCGAGGATCGCGTAGCCCTGCCGCTTGTCACCGACCAGGCGGCCGAAGGTGCGCGGCAGCGAGAACGGGATGGCGAGCAGCAGGAAGACCTGGAACAGCGAGACCCATGCGACCGGGGCCTCGAAGGGGTGCGCGGAGTTGGCGTTGAAGAAGCCGCCGCCGTTGGTGCCCAGCTCCTTGATCGCCTCCTGTGAGGCGACCGGCCCACCGGGCAGGAACTGCCGAGCACCGGCCAGGGTGGTCGCGTCGGTGCCGCCGGACAGGTTCTGCACCACGCCGCCCAGCACCAGGACGACGGTGGCCAGCACCGCCAGCGGCAGCAGGATCCGCGTCACCGCCCGGGTCACGTCGACCCAGAAGTTGCCCAGCCGGTCGGTCCGGGTGCGGGCGAAGCCGCGGACGAGGGCGATCGCGACGGCGATGCCGACCGCCGCGGAGAGGATGTTCTGCACCGCCAGCCCGGCCATCTGGACCAGGTTGCCCATCGTCGACTCACCGCTGTAGCCCTGCCAGTTCGTGTTCGTCACGAAGCTGACCGCGGTGTTCCACGCCGAGCCCGGCTCGACAGCGGCCATGCCGTTGGACAGCGGCAGCAGCGACTGGACCCGCTGCAGCACGTAGACCAACAGCACGCCGACCATCGAGAACGCCAGCACGCTGCGCAGGTAGACCGGCCAGCGCTGCTCGGTGTCGGCGTCCACGCCGACCGCGCGGTAGACCAGCTTCTCCACCCGCCGGTGCTTCGCCGTGGTGAACACCCGGGCCAGGTGGTCGCCCAGCGGTCGGTGTGCGGCCGCCAGCGCCACCACCAGCACGCCGAACTGCAGCCACCCGGCCGCCGCGGCGCTCATCAGAACCGCTCGGGGAAGAGCAGCGACGCCAGCAGGTACAGCGCCAGGACCACGGCGACCGCGAGCCCGACCCACGTCACAGCCGCTCCACCCCCCGCACCGCGAGGGCCAGCAGCCCGAAGACCGCGAGCGTGAGGAGCACGAAGAGCACGTCGGTCACGTCGCACCTTCATCCCGATCCGGGTGGACGACGGGTCGTCATCCACGTCCGAAAGGCGACGCTAGGAGCGATCCACGGGGCTGCGGCCGGTCTTGGCGGGTTCCTGACGCCGCCGCTCGGCCTTCCTGACGGCGTCCTGACGGGGCGGTTCTCCCGCACTTGTCGCATCTCTGACCCCTGGTGTCGCGGCGCGTGCCGTGCCGAGCCTCGCGTGGGAGAGGGCGCGTGTCGTGAAGGGCAGCCGCCATCTCTGCTGGCGGCCGGCTGGCGTCGCGCCGTACCCGCCAGCCGGGATGAGGCAGCTTCATCACTGGGTGTCCCGGTGTCCCGGTGCCCGGGTGCCCGGGTGGCCGCGGCGCCGCCGGCGTGCTGCGCCTGGCTGCCAGGAACCTTGACGGTTCCTTGACGCCCTTCGCCGCAAGGGCGCGATCAGGCGCCCCTAGCGTGGCAGGGACGGCGCCTCCACCCGAACGGCCCGGTCGACAGGAGATGCTTGGTGGCTACGTCGACCCAGGAACGTCGCCGACCGCTGCGCACGTGGCTGCTCGATGACGGCCAGCGCGGCCCCGACCATCCCGGCCCGCACGGCGAACCGGCCCACGAGGACCACCGCCGGCCGTGGTGGAAGGTCATGTGCCTCACCGGCGTCGACTACTTCTCCACCCTCGGCTACCAGCCCGGCATCGCCGCGCTCGCCGCCGGCGTCGTCTCCCCCATCGCCACCCTGGTGCTGGTCGCGCTGACCCTGTTCGGCGCGCTGCCGGTGTACCGCCGGGTCGCCGCGGAGAGCCCGCACGGCGAGGGTTCGATCGCGATGCTGGAGCGGCTGCTCACCTTCTGGAAGGGCAAGCTCTTCGTGCTGGCCCTCCTCGGCTTCGCGGCCACCGACTTCATCATCACCATGACCCTGTCGGCGGCCGACGCCACCGCGCACATCGTGGAGAACCCGCACGCCCCCTCCCTGCTGAACGACCACCGGGTGCTGGTGACCCTCGCCCTGCTGGCGCTGCTCGGCGCGGTCTTCCTCCGCGGGTTCGGCGAGGCGATCGGCGTCGCCGTCTACCTGGTGGCCGGCTACCTCGCGCTCAACCTGGTCGTCGTGCTGGTCGGGCTCTGGCACGTGGCGACCGTGGGCGGCGTGGTCGGGAGCTGGACGACCGCGCTGACCACCCAGCACAGCAACCCGCTGGTCGTCGTCGGGGTCGCCCTGCTCGTCTTCCCCCGGCTGGCGCTGGGGCTGTCCGGCTTCGAGACCGGCGTCGCCGTCATGCCGCACGTGCAGGGGGACCCCGACGACACCGAGGAGCGCCCCACCGGCCGGATCCGCGACACCAAGAAACTGCTCACCACCGCGGCGCTGATCATGAGCGCCTACCTGGTCACCAGCAGCGTCGTCACCACGCTGCTGATCCCCCAGGCGGAGTTCCAGCCCGGCGGGCAGGCCAACGGCCGTGCGCTCGCCTACCTGGCCCACGAGTACCTGGGCAGCGCCTTCGGCACCGTCTACGACGTCTCGACGATCGCGATCCTGTGGTTCGCCGGCGCCTCGGCGATGGCCGGGATGCTCAACCTCATCCCGCGCTACCTGCCCCGCTACGGCATGGCGCCGCAGTGGGCGCGGGCGACCCGGCCGATGGTGCTGGTGCTGACCGGCATCGCCTTCCTGATCACCTGGGTCTTCGACGCCGACGTCGACAAGCAGGGCGGCGCCTACGCCACCGGGGTGCTGGTGCTCATCACCTCGGCCTCGGTGGCCGTGACGCTGGCCGCCCGCCGCGCCGGGGAACACCGCAAGACCATCGGCTTCGGCGTGATCGCGGCGATCTTCATCTACACGACGGTCGCCAACGTCATCGAGCGCCCCGACGGGCTGAAGATCGGCGCGATGTTCATCGCGGCGATCATCGCCGTCTCCTTCGCCTCACGGCTGTCCCGCTCGTTCGAGCTGCGGGTGACCGAGGTGACCTTCGACCCGACCGCCCAGCTGTTCCTGCGCGACTGCGCCCGCCGCAAGCTGCGGCTGATCGCGAACGAGCCGGGCCGGGGTGATGCCGAGGAGTACCGCGCCAAGCTCGTGCAGACCACCAAGGAGCACGACCTGCCCAACTCCGACGTCGTGTTCGTCGAGGTCGAGGTCACCGACCCGTCGGAGTTCGAGAGCGCCCTGCACGTGCACGGCGAGATCGTGCACGGGCAGTACCGGGTGCTGCGGACGCAGAGCTCGTCGGTGCCCAACGCGCTGGCGGCGCTGATGCTGGAGGCCCGCGACATCACCGGCGTGAAGCCGCACATCTACTTCGAGTGGACCGAGGGCAACCCGTTGGCCAACTTCGCCCGGTTCCTGCTCTTCGGTGCCGGGGAGGTCGCCCCGGTCACGCGCGAGGTGCTGCGGGAGGCCGAGCCGGACCGCACCCGCCGTCCGCACGTACACGTCGGCTGACCCCTGGGCCACCACAATGGCCATTGCGGTGGCCCAGGTCTGGTGGGTCAGGTCTGGTGGGTCAGGCGGACGGCGGCGGGGTCATCTGGGCGACCCGCAGGTGGTTGCCGAAGGGGTCACGGAAGCCGAAGTCGATGCCGTAGGGCTGCACGATCGGCTCCTCGGGCAGGTCGACCCCGCGCTCCTTCAACTCGGCGTGGGTCTTGTGCGCGTCATCGGTCTGGAAGAAGAGGTGACCGCCGACGGCCCCCTTGGTGAGCAGGTCGCGCACCTGGGCGGCGGTCTCCTCGCTCATCATGGGACCGCCCGGCTTCTCCAGCACGATGGCCCGGCCGGGATCACCAGGCAGGCTGATCTGCAGCCAGCGCATGGGCCCGAAGTCCATGTCGGTCTGGACCTCGAAGCCGAGCTTGCCGACGTAGAAGTCGAGCGCCTCGTCCTGGTCGAGCACGTAGATCTGGGAGATGGTGAGGGCCTTGATCATGGGGACGACGGTAGGGCCGCCCCACCCCGCCGGGCTTCTCCGAAAGTGCTCAATTCCCGCCCGGCCGCAGCCACGCCATCACGAAGCAGCTGGGCGCAGCCGGCAGCGGGCCGCGACGGCGGTAGGCGCTCGGCGGCTCCCCCACGATCTCGGCGAACACCCGGCTGAACGTGCCCAGGCTGGCGAACCCGACGGCCATGCAGATGTCGGTGACGCTCTGCTCGGTGCTGCGCAGCAGGAACATCGCCCGCTCCACCCGCCGCCGCTGCAGGTACCGGTTGGGCGTCTCGCCGAAGGTGGCCCGGAAGGTGCGGATGAAGTGCGCCTCGGAGACGTGCGCGAGCCGGGCCAGGGTCGGGACGTCCAGCGGCTCGGCGTAGGAGCGGTCCATCGCGTCCCGGGCCCGCAGCATCCGCCGGTTGGAGTCCTCGCTCGCCCGGCTCACGGCGCGATCATGGCACCCGGAAGCGCCCCGTCAAGAAGGCCGCCGGCAGCGTCAGGACGCCGTCAAGACCGTGGACCCGCCGCTCCCCCGCGCGTGCCATGGACCCATGACCGAGTCGTTGATCTCCGGACTGCTGGAGCTCGCCGCGTTCCTCGGCACCTCCTGGGTCGTCGCCCGCTGGGTCGACTGGGTCTACCGCGGCAACCAGCCGGACGCCGTGCCCGCCGAGCGACCCGGCGCCGCGGCGTCCGTCTTGACGTGATCCTGACACCGGAGCCGCGGCCAACGGCGCTCCGGCGGACGATCATGGGCGCATGGCCCGCGGGACCTTGCGCATCTACCTGGGCGCCGCACCGGGCGTCGGGAAGACCTTCGCCGTCCTGGGCGAGGCGCACCGCCGACGGTCCCGCGGCACCGACGTCGTCGTCGGGCTGGTCGAGACGCACGACCGGCGACGCACGACCGAGCAGCTCGAGGGCCTCGAGGTGCTGCCCCGGGCCGAGGTCACGCACCGCGGGGTCACCCTCACCGACCTCGACGTGGACGCCCTTCTCGCCCGCCGGCCCGAGGTCGCGGTCATCGACGAGCTCGCCCACACCAATGCACCCGGCTCGCGCAACCCCCGGCGCTGGCAGGACGTCGAGGAGGTGCTGGCCGCCGGGATCTGCGTGCTCACCACGGTGAACGTGCAGCACCTGGAGAGCCTGGCCGACGTCGTCGCGCAGATCACCGGCGTTCCCCAGCAGGAGAGGGTGCCCGACGAGGTGGTCCGCCGCGCCGACCAGATCGAGCT
>JAOPVN010000115.1 GCA_025966175.1 Modestobacter sp.
GCCGACGTACCAGCCGCCGACGTACCAGCCGCCGACGTACCAGCCGCCGACGTACCAGCCGCCGACGTGCCCCCGGTGCCGGAGGGCGCGACGGCGGAGGGCGCGACGGCGGAGGACGCGACGCCGGCGGAGGCGACCCCCGGTGCTGCCCCGGATGCGGCGGCACCGGAGGAGACGCCCCCCACCCCCGACGACCGTCCCGAGCCAGCCGCTCCCGTACCCGCAGCCGGCGCCCGGCCCCGGCGGCGCCGTGGCCGGGACCCGCTGGCCGCCGTCCTGATCGGCGTGCTCACCCTGCTGCTGGGTTTCGCCTTCGCCGTCCAGGTGCGCAGCACCGACACCGACCAGGCGCTCACCGGCGTCCGCGAGGAGGACCTGGTCCGCATCCTCGACGACCTCACCGCGCAGCAGGACCGGCTGCGTCAGGAGATCGCCGACCAGCGCGCCGCGCTGGACCAGCTGGGCAGCTCCGGCAGCGCATCGGCAGCCGCGCTGAAGGAGGCCCGGGACCGGGCCGCGGCGCTGGGCATCCTCAACGGGTCCGTGGCCGCGCAGGGCCCGGGCATCACGCTGACCATCCGCGACCCCGAGGGACGCGTCTCCTCCTCGGTGGTGCTCGGCGCGATCGAGGAGTTGCGAGGCGCCGGCGCGGAGACGATGCAGGTCGACGACGTCCGGATCGGCGTCAGCAGTGCCGTGACAGGCACCCCGAGGAACCTGGAGATCGACGGTCACCCGCTGCAGGCGCCCTACGCGTTCCAGGTGATCGGCTCGCCGCAGGACATGGCGACGGCGATGAGCATCCCCGGCGGGGTGGTCAGCACCGTCGGCGGGCGCGGTGGCAGCGTCGACATCGTCCAGTCCGAGCACGTCGTGGTGGACGCATTGCGACCGCTGGACGAGCCTCAATACGCTCAACCCGACAACGGGGACTGAAGAAGGACCTCGGTGCCCCCCAGCCCTCGCTCCCGCTCGGGCCGGGCCCCTGCATCGAGGCCGTCCCCCCGCTCCGCACCGACCCGCCCGACCCTGGAGATGCCGCATGGCCACGCCCGACGACCGCCGGTACACCGACCAGCACGAGTGGGCGCTGGTCCAGGGCACCGAGGGTGCCGAGACGGTGGTCCGGGTCGGGATCACCGACCACGCCCAGGACGCGCTGGGCGACATCGTGTTCGTCCAGCTCCCCGAGGTGGGTGCCGAGGTGAGCCCGGGCAACCCCATCGGTGAGGTGGAGTCGACCAAGTCGGTGTCGGACGTCTACTCGCCGGTCCCGGGGGTGGTGTCGGCCGTCAACGACGCCCTCACCGATGCCCCCGAGACCGTCAACAGCGACCCCTACGGGGCCGGCTGGCTGGTCGAGATCCGGGTCGCCGGGGACGGCGGGGACCCCACCGCGGACCTGCTGGACGCCGCTGCCTACCAGGCCGTCGTCGACGCCGGCTGAGCCGCTGCCCGCCCCGGCGCACCGGGTCGACCTGCCGCGACGCTCGCGCACCGCGCGCCGGACCCCCGCGGTCCTCGCGGGCGGACCCGCGATCACTATCATCACCAGGACGGTCGGGCCCGTGATCCCTGCGGGAGCCCCCGACTCTCACCCTGTACGTGCGGTTGACCCTCCGGTCAGCCGCTGGTTCCATGATCCCCGGCCCGACCGCGACCCCGCGGTGGCCGACCTGCGACGGGCCGACCGGTCCGTCGTCCGCCGGCCGACCGCGGCCTCACCAGGCCCGCGGCGGTGCCGCCTGCACCGGAGGAGACCGACGTGCTCTGCACTCGATGTGGCCACCAGAACCCCGAGGGCAGCCGATTCTGCGCCCAGTGCGGGGCGGCTCTGAGCCCCGAGCGGGTCGGCGAGTCGACCAGCATCATCCCCAAGGTCGGCGGTGAGGACTCCGGCGAACAGGCCGAGGTCGCCGAGTCGACGGCCGATGCCCACGCCGGCGCGGTCGAGTCCCTGCCCGCCGGGTCGGCGCTGCTGGTGGTCAAGCGCGGGCCCAACGCCGGCAGCCGCTTCCTGCTCGACCAGGAGGTCACCACCGCCGGTCGGCACCCCGACAGCGACATCTTCCTCGACGACGTCACCGTCAGCCGGCGGCACGTGGAGTTCCACCGCGAGGGCGGCGGCTTCACCGTGCACGACGTCGGCAGCCTGAACGGCACCTACGTCAACCGCGAGCCGGTCGACGTCGCCTCGCTCGCCGGTGGCGACGAGGTCCAGATCGGCAAGTTCCGTCTGGTGTACCTGACCGGGCCGCGGACGGGCGAGCCGGCCGGCGCATGACCTCCGCGGCCGGCCGAGCCCAGGCAGCGAGCGAGCGAGAGCTGTGAGCGCGGTGCCCCAGCCCAGCGGGAGCGCGGACCGGGACACCGACGACACGGCACCGCGGTTCACGATCGGGCAGGTCCTCGGCGCCCTGCGCGGGGACTTCCCGGACGTGACGATCAGCAAGATCCGGTACCTGGAGTCGGAGGAGCTGGTCCACCCCCAGCGGACCCCGTCGGGCTACCGGAAGTTCTCCGCCGCCGACGTCGCCCGGCTGCGGTACGTGCTGGCCGCCCAGCGGGACCAGTACCTGCCGCTACGGGTGATCAAGGAGCACCTCGACGCGCTCGACCGCGGCGAGGAGCTCCCCGGTCGGGCCGGCGCCGACGACTCGGCGACGCCGGCCGCGGACGAACCGGTGGGCACGGCTCCGTTGCCGGCCGACGAGTTCGCCCGCGCGGCCGGACTGACCGACGAACAGCTGACCGACTGCGTGCAGTTCGGTCTGGTCACCCCCGACGTCCACGGCCGCCACCGGCCGATCGACCTGCCGGTCGCCCGGGCCGCCGCCGGCCTGGCCCGGCACGGCATCGAACCGCGGCACCTGCGGGTCTACCGCACCGCCGCGGAACGGGAGGCGGCGCTGCTCGAGCAGCTGGTGGCGCCGGTGCTGCGGTCCCGCTCGGAGGAGGCGCGCACCCGCGCCACCGAGCAGCTGCAGGAGCTCGCCGGGTTGTCCGCCCAGTTGCACGGGGCGCTGCTGGAGGCCCGCCTGCGCGAGGTCCTGGGCGGCTGAGCGCTGGCGTACCTTTGCGGGGGAGCGGGTACCCCCCGGTGCGCCGCCCGGAGCCTCGTCGGCCGCAGGCGGAGCTCCAGCAGGCAGAGCACCAGAACAGCACCAGCGGGACCCCTCGGGGGGACCTCAGCGGAGGGGAGCCAGACGTGCAGGAGCTCAGAGTCGTCGGCGTCCGGGTCGAGCTGCCCGGCAACCAGCCCATCCTGCTGCTCAAGGAGACCCAGGGGGAGCGGTACCTGCCGATCTGGATCGGTGCGGTCGAGGCCGCAGCGATCGCGTTCGAGCAGCAGGGCGTCCGCCCGGCCCGCCCCATGACGCACGACCTGCTCCGCGTGGTGGTGCACGCCCTGGGCGCCAGCCTCGAGGCGGTGCACATCACCGAGATGCGCGACGGCATCTACATCGCCGAGCTGCTCTTCGGGGACGAGCGCACCGTCAGCGCCCGCCCGTCGGACGCCGTCGCCCTCGCCGTCCGCACCGGTGCCCCGATCTACGGCGCCGAGGCACTGCTCGACGAGGTCGGGATCGAGATCCCCGACGAGCAGGAGGACGAGGTGGAGAAGTTCCGGGAGTTCCTGGACAACATCAGCCCCGAGGACTTCGGCGCGGGGTCCGGTTCCGGTGGCGGCCCCGCCTGAGCTCCGCCGGCACCACCCCGGAGGGGTGAGCGGCCCGACACGCCGCCCGCTTCGGTTGACCGGGTCCCGGCCCGGGCCTACCGTCAGCGAATCACGCGCGTGTGACTCCATGGGTCGCGCCATGTGACCGGTCCGGCGTCAGCCGGGGGCGGCCCAGCTGCTGGGTGCTGAGATCGAGGAGGCGCGCTGCCCGTGAGCGACCAGGACAACGGTTCGCAGGGTCAGCTGTTCAGCGACGCGGCGGTGGGTGCTCCCTCGTACGACGATGTCGACAGCGACGCCGTGGGCTACCGCGGCCCGACGGCGTGCGCGGCCGCTGGAATCACCTATCGGCAGTTGGACTACTGGGCCCGTACCGGGTTGGTGGCGCCTTCTGTGCGGACCGCCACCGGGTCGGGCACGCAGCGGCTGTACTCCTTCCGGGACATCCTGGTGCTCAAGGTCGTCAAGCGACTGCTGGACACCGGCGTCTCGCTGCAGAACATCCGCAAGGCCGTCGACCACCTGCGCACCCGGGGGGTCAAGGACCTGGCCAACATCACGCTGCTGTCCGACGGCGCCACGGTGTACGAGTGCACCTCGGCCGAGGAGGTCGTCGACCTGCTGGCCGGCGGCCAGGGCGTCTTCGGGATCGCCGTCTCCGGCGCGCTGCGGGAGCTCTCCGGTGAGCTCGCCGAGCTGCCGGCCGAGCGGCTGGACGGCGGGGCGCACGCCGACGACGAGCTCTCCGCGCGCCGTCGTCGCCGCGCCGCCAGCGCTTAGTCCTCCTGCCGGACGCACCCCCGGCGGCGTCCGCCGCACCCCTCGTCCCACGCTCCCCGAGCGTCCCGGTCTGGGCGGCGCCCGCTGGTAGCGTCGTTGCAGTGGCCGACCGAACTCCTGGTGCTGACGGAACCGTGCTCCCGCCGCTGACCGGGGCTCTCCCCGCGCTCTCCGCACTCTCGACACAGGGTTCCTTCGCGGCCCGGCACATCGGCCCGCGCCCCGGGGACGCCGCGGCGATGCTCGAGGTGGTCGGGTACCCCTCGCTGGCGTCGCTGGCCGACGCGTGCGTGCCCGAGGGGGTGCGCGACCGCACCCCGCTCGACCTGCCGGCCGCTGCCGACGAGG
>JAOPVN010000164.1 GCA_025966175.1 Modestobacter sp.
AGATCACCGACGACGAGTGGCGCCGCTACTTCGAGACCAACGTGCTGACCGCCATCCGGCTCACCCGCGCCTACCTGCCCGGCATGCGCAGGGCCGGCTGGGGCCGGATCCAGTACATCGCCAGCGACTCGGCGGTGGCCGTCCCGGCCGAGATGATCCACTACGGGATGTCGAAGACGGCGCTGCTCGCCGTCTCCCGCGGCTTCGCGAAGGAGGCGGCCGGCTCCGGGGTGACCGTCAACTCGGTGATGGCCGGACCGACGCACACGGCAGGTGTCGAGGACTTCGTGTACTCGCTGGTGGGGAACCAGCTGCCCTGGGACGAGGCGCAGCGGGCGTTCATGCGGCTGCACCGGCCGCAGTCGCTCCTGCAGCGGCTGATCGAGCCCGAGGAGATCGCCAACATGTGCGTCTACCTCGCCTCACCGCTGGCGTCGGCGACGACCGGCGGTGCGCTGCGGGTGGACGGCGGCTACGTGGACTCGATCCTGCCCTGACCCCGTGGGTCGCACCCCGGGCGTGCGGCGACCGGGCGGGGGAGGAGAGTGCGTCGTACCCGATCTTATGGAGGCCCGCTCATGTCCAGCGTCTACACCGCCGTCGCCACCGCCACCGGGGACGGCCGCAACGGCCGCGCCCGTTCCTCCGACGGCGTGATCGACGTCGACCTGGCCATCCCGAAGGAGATGGGCGGAACCGGCGGTGCCACCAACCCCGAGCAGTTGTTCGCCGCCGGGTACGCGGCGTGCTTCCTGTCCGCGCTGAAGCTGGTGGCCCGCCAGCAGCAGGCTCCGATCGTCGACGCCGGAGTCACCGCCGAGGTGGGCATCGGCCCGAACGGCGAGGGCGGTTTCGGGCTGGAGGTCGCGCTGCACGTCGAGCTGGGCGGCGTCGAGCAGGCCGTCGCGGAGCGGCTGGTCGAGGCCGCGCACCAGGTCTGCCCCTACTCCAACGCCACCCGCGGCAACGTCCCGGTCACCCTGGAGACGACCGTCGCCTGAAGTCAGGCCTCGCGTGCCGCCAGCCACTCGTCGAACTCGGTGGCGACGATCCGCTGGTCGTGCACACCGGCCGCCGCCGGTGAGGACAACCAGCGGATCGGCGCGGCCATGACGGCGGGATCCAGCAGATGGGCCTGCATCTCCGGCGGGAAGCCCTCCGGGATCATGCCCGTGGCCGTGGCGCCGCCGGGCAGCAGGATGTTGACCGTCACCGGGCTGCCGGCCAGGTCCGCGGCCATGATCCGGGACAGCGCCTCCGCGCCCGCCCGCGCCGGCCCGTAGGGCACGAACCCCTTCCGGTTCATCGTCGAGTGGTTCATCGACACGTTCACCACGCGCCCGCCGTCGGCCTGGAGCATGCGGGGCACCACGGTGCGGGCGACGAGGAAGTAGCCGGTCAGGTTGGTGTCCACCAGGTCCCGGAAGCCCGCGGGCGGCACCGCCCAGAACGGCTGCGGATCGGTCAGGAAGTGCGAGTTCACCGTCCGCATGCCGACCCCGGCGTTGTTGACCAGGACGTCGAGCCCGCCGAGGGCGTCGAACGCCTCGTCGACCCCGCGCGCGACGTCGTCCTCGTCGCGGACGTCCATCCCGATGCCGACGGCGTCGTGGCCCAGCGCTCCCGCGGCGGCCCGGGCCCGCTCGGCGTCCCGCCCGGTGATCGCCACTCGAGCCCCGACGTCGAGCAGCGCTTCGGCCATCGCCGCACCGAGTCCGCTGGTGCCGCCGGTGATCAGGACCCGGACGCCGTCGGCCCGTGCACTCGGTTCGCTCACCCGCCCGACGGTAGGCGGGTGCCCCGGTTCCCACCCGCGGGGGTCGCCCGCCGGACTTCTTCAACCACTTCCCGACCAAGGCCGCCGCGCTCTTCGACCCCGATCCCGACGACGCCGACCGGCGGCGAGCCTGCTCGCCGCGGCGGACGGGACGGTGGAGCTGTGGTCGGCCATGCGCTCGGTCTGTCTGGCCTTCGTGGTCGGTCACGAGGGGGTGATCGAGGTGCGCCGCCGGCTGGTGGCCGAGGCGTCGCCGGCGGATTCGAGCCCCGAGGCGGCAGCCCGGTCAGAGGTGCGCGCGCAGCTCCTCGTCCACCGCCGCCGGGTCCGTGGCGTTCGGGAGGTGCCCGGCGCCCGGGACGACGACGAAGCGCGCACCCGGGATGCCGTCGGCGAGCCGGCGGACCATGTCCACCGGCGTGGCAGGGTCCTGCGCGCCGGCGATCACCAGGGTGGGCGTGCGGATCTCCCCCAGCCGCTCGCGGACGTCGAAGGTGCCGATGGCCTCGCAGCAGGCGGCGTAGCCCTCCGCGGGCGTCGCCCGCAGCATGGCCAGCAGCCGCTCGGCCTCCGCGGGCTCCCGCTCGGCGAACTCCTTGGTGAACCAGGTCCCGGTGCGCGAGGGCACCAGGAACGCGGTGCCCTCCGCGCGGACCTGCTCCGCCCGCACGGCCCAGGACGGCGGATCGGCGAACTGCGCGGACGTCGCGATGAGCGCGAGCTTCTCGACCCGCTCGGGCACGGTCAGCGCGAACTGCTGGCCGATCGCGCCGCCGATCGAGACGCCGGCGTAGCTGAACCGCTCGACGCCCAGGCGGTCCAGTACGGCCAGGACGTCGTCGGCGAGATCGGCGACGGTGCAGGGGCCGGGCACCACCTCGGAGCGGCCGTGCCCGCGCAGGTCGTAGCGGATCACCCGGTGGCCATCGGCGAACGCGGCGACCTGGGCGTCGAACAGCCCGATGTCGGTGCCCAGCGACGGGCCCAGCACCAGGACGGGTGCGTCGGCCGGACCGTCCTCGACGGCGTGCAGTCGCGCGGTCATGCCGGTCCTCCCCGGGGGAGCGCGGCGGAGCGGGCGGTCTCCAGGGCGAAGCGGTGCTGGTCCCAGCCCTCGGTCAGCGGCGCCCAGTAGGCGAAGCGGACCTGCTTGAGCGCGTACCGCCAGCCCTCCGCCGTCCGCACCAGCCGGTCGGCGTAGCGGCCGGCGGCCACGTGCGCGACCCCGTCGACGACGCACGGCTGCCACAGCAGCGACGCCACCGTGCCGGTGTCGCCGTCGACGGCGACCTCCAGGTTCGACACGTGATGCCAGAACGCGGTGAGCCCGCCGTCGGCCAGGCCGCTGAAGAAGGCCAGCAGGTCCACCCGTCCGGTGACGACGCTCAGTCCGTCGAAGGTGCCGTCCGGGGTGAACAGCTCCACCAGACCTGGCCAGTCGCCGTCGTCGAGGAGGCGGCAGTAGACGGCGTCGAGGGTGCGGATCGCCTCGACGTCCTCGAGTTGCCGCAGTCGCACCTCGAGCGGGTTCACGGATTGGCCGACAGCGCCGACGGGTGCTCGGTGAGCGGGGTGATCTGGATGGTCATGAACGGGAACAGCGGCAGGTTCCAGAGGATCTCGTGCAGCTCGTCGCTGGACTCGACGTCGAAGATGCTGACGTTGCTGTACTGCCCGACCACCCGCCACAGGTGCACCCACCGCCCCGCGCGCTGGTGCTCCAGCGCCCGGGCCTTCTCGGTGGCCAGCAGCGCGGCGCGCTCGTCGGGGTCGAGGTCGCGGGGGACGGCGACGTCCATCCGGACGTGGAACAGCATGGGTCAGCTCCTCGTGAAGCGGGTGACGGCGGCCGGGTCGAGCTCGACGCCCAGACCCGGGCCGGTGGGCAGGTGCAGCGAGCCGTCGGCGTAGCGCAGCGGCTCGGTCAACAGCTCCTCGCGCATGAGCAGCGGGCCGAACAGCTCACTGCCGTAGGTGACGGCGGGGGAGGCGCAGGCGAGGTGCAGGGAGGCGGCGGTGCCGATCGGACCCTCGATCGCCGTGCCCCCGTGGCACGGGACCCCGGCCGCCGCGGCGATCTCGGCGATCGCCCGGGTGTAGCGCAGTCCGCCGGACTTCGTCGTCTTCAGCGAGAAGACGTCGGCCGCACGCAGCTTGACCAGCCGGAGCGCGTCGGACGGCGTCCGCAGGCTCTCGTCGGCCATCACCGGGATGCGCAGCGCCGCGTTGATCTCGGCCAGCCACTCGACCTCGGCGCCGGGCACCGGCTGCTCGATCAGGTCGACACCGGCGTCGGCCAGCCGGGGCAGCCAGCGCAGCGAGGTGATCAGGTCCCAGCGGGCATTGAGGTCGACCCGGACGCTGGCGTCGCAGGCCAGCTTCCCGGCCACTTCCACGATCCGGGCGACGTCGTCGGCCGGGTCCTGCGCGCCCATCTTCAGCTTGAAGCTGCTGTGCAGGCCGGCGGCGAGCTTGCTCTGCGCCTCCTCGACCACCTCGGCGGCCGGCTCCGTGCCCAGCGCCCAGGTGACCGGGATCGAGGTGCGGGCCAGCCCGCCGAGCAGCGTGTGCACCGGCACGCCGAGGCTGCGCGCCCAGGCGTCGTGCAGCGCCACCTCGACCGCGGCCTTGGCGTACAGGTTGAAGTTGACGACGTCGTTCATCGCCTGCTGGATGCCGGCGATGTCGTCGACCCGCCGGCCGAGCAGCAGCGGGGCGAGGTACTGCTCGATGACCACCTGCATCGTCTCGACCGACTCACCGCCCCACCAGGGGCCGCCGGGGACGACGCCCTCCCCCACCCCGGAGACGCCGTCGCGGGTGGTGAGGGTGACCAGCAGCAGCGGCTGGGCCGCCATGCCGGTCCGGGCGAACCGGTGCGGCCGGCGCAGCGGGACGTCCAGGATCGCGGTCTGTACTCGTTCGATGGTCAGGTCGCTCATGGCAGGGCTCCGTCCAGGAGTCGACGTCAGGAGGTGCGGGCCGGGAAGTGCAGGATCTCCAGGCCGCCCGTCGCGAAGTTGGGGATGTCGGCCTGGGCCGCCGCGCCCGCCGGCGAGGCCAGCGCCGCGGCCATGTCCTCGGCCGAGTCGAAGTCGGCCTCGAAGACGGCGGTGAACGCGGGGTCACCCTCGGCGGCGGCGACGTCCAGGCTGTACCGGGCAGCCCGCACGCCGGGCAGCTCTCGGGCCAGCGGCAGGTGGACCTGCTCGTAGTGCCGGTCGAACGCCGCGCGGTCGGCCGGTGGGCGGTACAGGACCATCAGGGTGTGCATCGTGGGGTGCTCCTCGAACGTGGGGTCAGCTGACGGCGGTGAGGGGAGCGCCGGCGGCCGCGAGGTCCGCGGCGTCGGTGAACTCCTCCTTGAAGACCAGGCGGGGGGCCATCCGGCGGCGCTTGAGCACCTTGCCGGCGGCCTCGACCATCGCCGGCGGGCCGCACACCTAGGCCGACATCCCCTTGCAGCTGGGAAAGTCCTCGTAGACGACGTCGGTGACCATGCCGCAGGCGCCGTCCCACTGCTGCTCGGACAGGCACGGACGGTAGTGGAAGGTCGGATGCTCGGCCGCCAGCGCGCGGAAGAGGTCGCCGTCGTAGAGGTCGGCCTCGCTGCGGCCGCCGTGGTACAGGTACAGCTCCGGCACCAGCCCCTCGGCCAGGGCGTTGAGCACGATGGACTTCATCGGTGCCAGGCCGGTGCCCCCGGCGATGAGAATGGCCGGCTCCTCCTGCGGCAGGCACAGACCGAAGACGCCCAGCGGGCCGCGGACGTCGACCGGGTCGCCCACGGCCAGCGACGCGAAGATCCACCCATCGGACGCGATGCCCCCCGGGGTGCGCCGGACGTGGAACTCCAGCCGGCGGGTCTCGGAGGGCGGGTTGGCCATCGAGTACTGCCGCCACGCGTCGGTGCCGGGCACCTTCAGCTCGGCGTACTGCCCGGCGTTGAACGGCATCGCCTCGGCGAGCTCGATGACGACGCGACGGGTCTCCCGGGCGATGTCCGCCAGTTCGACCACGGTCCCGGTGAGGTCGCGCAGCGGATGGCGCGCGATGCCGTCGTCGCTGATCTCGGCCAACGGCTCGACCAGCAGGTTCGAGCGCGGGGTGGCCTGGCACGCCAACGCGATCCCCTGCGCACGTTCCTCCGGGGTGAGGGTGAACACCGGCGCATCACCGTGGTCGAACTCGCCGTCGAGCACGCGGAGCTTGCAGCTGCCGCAGGTGCCCTGGGTGCAGCCGTGCGGCAACCAGACGTTGTCGCGGAGGTACGCGTCGAGGACGGACTGGTCGGTGCGGCAGCTGGTCTGTCTGCCCAGCGTCTTCAGGCGGACGGTGTGCTCGGTCATGGGGTGGCTCCTCGGCGCCATGGGGAGGGTGGGACTGCCCGGCCGGTGGCATCACCGGCCGGGCGTGGGGGTCAGACCTCCCAGGTGGCGTGCAGTTCCACGGGGCCGCGGAACCCCCAGCCCCAGAAGTCGATCTCCTTCGTCTCGTCCCGCTCGAGATTCGGGATGGTCTCGAACAGCTCCTCCAGCCCGATCCGGCAGACCTCGCTGGCGAAGTAGGTGCCCGCGCAGCCGTGCTTGCCGGCGCCGAAGGCCATGTGGGGGACGGGCGCGCGGTCGAGGTCGTAGTCGGACGGCGCGTTGTAGTCGTTCTCGTCGTGGTTGGCCGAGCCGTAGGACAGCATCACGACCGAACCCGCGGGCAGGAAGGTGCCGGCGACGGTGGTGTCGACCTTGTTGACGCGGGCGACAGCCGACCAGATCGGCGAGGTCCAGCGGAGGCTCTCGGTGATCGCCCGGCGGATCAGCTTCGGGTCGTCGACGACCCGCTCGAACTGGTCGGGGCGGGACCACAGGCCCGCGATCGTGGAGCTCATCGCATGGCCGGGCTCCTGCATGGCGCCGAGCAGGAAGACGAACACGGTCGGGTAGATCTTCTCGCGGTCCCGGGTCTGGCCCTCGGGCATGCCGTCGTGCAGCCAGTGGGACAGGGCGCTGTCGTCGGGCTCCACCGTCCACTTGTCCAGGAGCGGGTCGAGCACGGCGCGGATCTCCGCGCGCGCCTCGTCACCGGGGATGAAGCCGTCGGGGTTGGCGAACTCGCCGTTCTCGTCGACCGCCGCGTTGGTGAACGAGACGTTCAGCTTGTGGAACCACTCCCGCAGCTTGTCCGAGCTGACCGACTGCAGGCCCATGAGGTCACCCAGGGCGCGGACGCTCACCGGCTCGCAGAACTGGGCCACCAGGTCGCCGTGCCCGTCGTTCTCGAAGGCCTCCACGTAGCGCTTGGCGATGGGACGGACCAGCTCGTCGACGTACCGGTCGACCTCGGTGGGCTGCAGCGCCGGGTCCACCATGCCCCGCAGCTCGTCGTGCTCGGGGCCGTTGACGTTGAGCACCGCGGGGTGGCCGAAGGTACGGCCGCCGGCCGGGCTGATCACGCCGTCCCAGATGTCGCTCTGCGACCCGATCTCCTGGCAGGCCGCCCGCGTCGAGGCGATGTGGAGGCCGAGCGCGGGGACGAAGGCCACCGGGGCCTCCCGGCGCA
>JAOPVN010000184.1 GCA_025966175.1 Modestobacter sp.
CGGTCATCGGGTCGATCCGCCAGTAGTTCACCGGCCACCCGGTGGAGAAGAACTGCGCGACCTCGTGCACGTAGCCCTTGTTCCAGATCCGGTTCCAGGCCTCCTCGACCAGGTCGTGCGGGATCTTGAGGCCGTACTTCTCCAGCGGGATCAGGTAGCTGCGGTAGTAGTCGTCGTAGATCCATCGACGCCACATCTCCGCGTAGCTGTCCCGGTCCTTGCGCCGGTCCTTGGTGCCGTACTCGATGAACGTGCCGATGGCCGCGTCGACGACGCAGTGGTTGTTCCACCAGGCGTAGCGCAGGTCGCGCTCGAGCAGCGCCCGGTTGTCCTCGTCGGCCAGGGCCATCAGCAGGATCGAGTAGCCGTTGGAGATGTGCCGGGACTCGTCGGACTGCACCGAGTGGAACACCGTGGGCAGCAGGTAGTCGCCGTTGGCCGCGGCCTCCGACGGCATCGCCACGAACAGCGTGTTGGTGAACGCGGTCTCGGCCACGACGGTCAGGTAGATGTTGGCCGCGGTGATCGCATCACCGGTGATGAACCCCTCGCCGAACTGACGGCCGATGGTGCCGGCGTAGTTGTTGGCGAAGGCCTTCTCGCTCATGTCGAACCCGGCCGGGTCGATGTAGTGGTTCATGTACAGCCGCTTGAGGTTCATCTGGATCGTCGAGTGCCAGACCTCGTCGATCATCTGCACGGCCAGCCCGTTGTGGATCTCCGGGTTGGGCACCGCGTCGATGGCCATCGGCATCGCCCTGGCCGCGGAGATCTCCGGGAACGGGATGATGGACAGGAAGAGCTTCTGCCACTCCATCCAGCGCTCCTGCACCTGGCGGAACATGTTGCCGCGGATGGCGCCGTCCATGGCTCCGAAGACCCGGTTGTCCTTCTCCTCCTCCATCGGGAAGTAGGAGCGCAGGATCTGCTTGAGCGGGTCCTTCTTGGGTGCCTTGTCGAAGTTGTAGTCGGTGCCGAAGCGGGTCGCCGGGGTGGCGAACGTCGGCTCCCACGAGAGTTCGGTGATCTTCTTGTGGGCTTTGCTGAGACTCTGCCTGCTCAAGGACGCCTCCGAGGTCCGGCCCGTGCGAGGACGGGCGTGGCACGAGAGGGCGGTCGACGACCGCCGGCGGACCGGGCCCGTCCCGGGTCGGTCCGGGACGGCTGAGCACGGCCTGCTTCCTCGTGACTGGAATCAGATGCCCTCGGACGGCGGCTGACTGTCCAATTTTGAGACGCCGCCAGGAACCCGCCCGGGGGCGGCGCTCAGGGCTAACCTCAGCTCAGACGTGATCTGCGCCACACCGCCGGGGCGGGCACCGCCCTGGTCGCGGCCGAGCTCCGGAGAGAGGCGATGCCGACGATGACAGCAGACCGACGATGACCGCAGACCGACGATGACCGCCGGCGACTCCTCCGGCCGGCGCGACGGGCACCAACGACAACGACTGCTGGCCGATGCCCGCGACCGCTTCCTCACGTCCGCGGAGGTCGACGGATCGGTGGTGCGGGACGGGATCCTGGCGTCCTGGCGCCGCTCCCAGCGTCTGGAGGTCGTCGCCGACCACCTGCCCGCGCAGCGGCTGCGGGGCTGGGACGAGGGGTCCCCGCTGCTGGTCGCGGCCGCGCCCGTGCTGCGGCAACTGGGCGATCAGCTCGCCGGTGAGCCGGTGAGCGTGCTCCTGACCGATGCCGCGGGCACGGTGCTGCAGCGCTCCGACGCCGATGCGGCGGTCGGCCGCTACCTCGACCGGGTCGCGCTGGCCCCCGGCTTCAGCTACGCGGAGTCCAGCGTGGGGACCAACGGCATCGGCACCGCGCTGGCCGAGCGCCGGCCGACCTGGGTGAACGGCTTCGAGCACTACGCCGACCGGTTGGAACGCCTGTCCTGCGCCGGGGCGCCGATCCGCCACCCGGTCACCGGCGCGCTGGTGGGGGCCGTCGACCTCACCTCGTGGTCCAACACCCAGAGCGCCCTGATGCTGGCGCTGACCAGCGTGACCGCCGAGCGCATCGAGAAGGCGCTGATGGGCCTGGTCGGGCGGGCCGACGTCACGCTCTTCCGCGCCTTCCAGCACGCCTGCCGGCACCATCCGGGCATCGTGCTGGCGGTCGACCGCAGCGTGGTGATGATGAACGAGACCGCCCGCCGGACGCTGTCCGCCGACGACCAGAGCGCTCTGCTGGAACGGGCCGTCGACGCGCTGGACACCGGCGAGGCGGGGACCGTGGTGACCGGGCTGCCCTCGGGGGCGAGCGCGCGGATGGTGCGCCAGCCCGTCGTCGGGCCGCCCGCCAGGGACGCCGGGACGTTCGTCGTCTCGATCACCGCGCCTCCGTCGCCCGCGGCGCGGAGCGGCGACGTCGCCTCGGGCGGGTACACCGTGGCCCGCGTCCGCCCCACGCCGGACCTGCGGCTGCCGGGGATGGTCGGCTCCAGTCCGGCCTGGCAGCGGGCCGTCCGGAGCGTGCTCGAGTGCCGGCGGGCGGGTGAGTGGCTGGTGCTGCGCGGCGAGCCCGGCACCGGGAAGCGCAGCCTGCTGGCCGCCGTCCAGGAGCACACCGAGCCGGCCGGGCACTTCCGGGCGTTCGATGCCAGGGAGATCGGCACAGCCCCCGCCGACGTGGACACGTGGCTGGACCTGATCGCCGATGAGCTCGACCAGGGCTCGGGGACCCTGGCCGTCACCCACGCCGACCAGTTGCCCCCGGCGGCGGTCACCGGCCTCAGCGACCTCCTGCAGATGCACACCGCGGGCCCGGCGTCCTGCTGGGTCGCACTGACCATGAGCACGGCCGAACCGAGCACGCAGGTGGTCACCTGCCTGCTGCCGCACTTCGCGCACACCCTCGAGGTGCCCTCGCTGCGGCACCGCAGCGAGGACGTCCCCCAGCTCGTCCATGCGCTGGTGGACAAGCTGTCCCGCGGCCATCGGCTGACCTTCGAGTTCGCGGCCATGCAGCAACTGAGCCGGGCGACCTGGCCAGGAAACGTGACCCAGTTGCAGCGGGTGCTGACCGAGGTGATCGCCCGACGGCGGATGGGCGTGGTCACCGCCGCGGACCTGCCCCCCGAGGGCCGTTCGGCAGCCCGCCGCCGGCTGACCACCCTGGAGTCGATGGAACGGGACGCCATCGTGCGGAGCCTGACGGCACACGGCGGCAAGAAGTCACCGGCCAGCGCGGAACTGGGCATGTCGCGGGCGACGATCTACCGGAAGATCCGCGACTACGGCATCACCGACGTCTGACCGGGCCGCGCACCCCGTGTCTCAAAGTGAGACACCGGAGCTGGTCGTCGCACACCTCGGCCGTCCTAGCGTCCGATGTGACGCAGCTCGCACACCCGACGAGCCGGTACCGGTCGAGGAGGACACGTGTACACCAAGGACGGCGAGAAGTACTTCATCGTGGACGCGCACATCGCGCTCTGGGACGCCCGCCCGGAAAACCAGCTGAACGTGCACGGCAAGCAGTTCATCGACTGCTTCTACGACTACCACCGCAACCTCAGCCCGGAGTCCGAGGTCTGGCCCTACGAGGAGTACCTCTACCAGGGCGGCGAGCGGCTGATGAAGGACCTGT
>JAOPVN010000217.1 GCA_025966175.1 Modestobacter sp.
GTGCCAGGCGGCCTCGGCGGCCTCCTGCTCGGCGGCCTTCTTGGTGCGTCCGGTGCCCTTGCCGCGGACCTCGCCGGCGAGCAGCACCACGGCGGTGAACGTCTTGGCGTGGTCGGGGCCGTCGTCCTCGACCTCGTAGACCGGGGCGCCCAGGCCCTGGCCGGCGCCGAGCTCCTGCAGGCTGGTCTTCCAGTCAAGGCCGGCGCCGCGGGTGGCGGACTCGGCCAGCAGCGGGTCGAAGAGCCGGTGCACGATCGCCGAGGCGGCGTCCAGGCCCAGGCCCAGGTGGACCGCGCCGAGGAGCGCCTCCAGGGCGTCGGCGAGGATCGAGTCCTTCTCCCGGCCACCGGTGGTCGTCTCGCCGCGGCCCAGCAGCAGGAGCGGGCCGATGCCGCCCTCGCCGAGGGACCGGGAGACCCGGGCCAGCGAGGTCATGTTGACCACCGAGGCGCGCAGCTTGGCCAGCTGCCCCTCGGGCAGGTCGGGGTGGCTGCGATAGAGCTCGTCGGTCACCACGAGCCCGAGCACCGAGTCGCCGAGGAACTCCAGGCGCTCGTTGGTGGGCAGGCCACCGTGCTCGTAGGCGAAGGACCGGTGGGTCAGCGCCAGCTCGAGCAGCTCCGCCGGCAGCTCGATGCCGAGGGCGTCGGCGAGCCAGCGGGCCGCCTGAGCGGCGTGCTCCTCACCCGCGGGCAGACGACCGCCGGCGTCCTCGGTCGCGGGCCCCCCGACTGGGGGGCGCGTGACCGAGGACGCCGGTGCACTGGTCGGTTGCGCCACGGTGCGGGTGCGCGAACTCAGACCGCGAGGACCTGACGGCCGCTGTGCTGACCGCAGGTCGGGCAGGCCAGGTGCGGGGGCTTGAGCTCGCCGCAGGCCTTGTTCGGGCAGGGCGCCAGCGTGGGGGCGGTGGCCTTCCACTGCGCCCGGCGGGACCGGGTGTTGCTGCGGGAGGTCTTCCTCTTCGGGACCGCCATGATCAGTTCTCCTCTGAGTTCGTGGACGTGCTGTCAGTGGTGGGGCTGTCGGTGGTGAACCGGGCGGCGAGCCCGGCCCAGCGCGGGTCGACCACGTCGTGCGAGTGGTCGGCCGGCAGGTCGTCGAGGCGCTCGCCGCAGTCGACGCACAGGCCGGCACAGTCGGGCGTGCAGGTGGGCGACAGCGGCAGGGTGAGGACGACGGTGTCCCGGACCAGCGGCGCGAGGTCGAGCAGGTCGCCCTCGACCCGGCGCACCTCGTCCTCGCCGCTGGTGGCCTCGGTGGTGCTGCCCTCGTAGGCGTAGAGCTCCTGGACGTCGAGTTCGAAGTTGTCCTCGACCGGCTCCAGGCACCGGGCGCACTGGCCGGTCACCGGGACGTCGATGGTGCCGGAGACCAGCACGCCCTCCACGACCGACTCCAGCCGCAGCCGCAGGTGCACCGGGGCCTTCTCGGGGACGCCGATCATCTCGATGCCCCAGCCGGGTCGGGCCGGGAGGGTCTTGTCGAACTCGCTCATCGACCCGGCGCGCCGGCCCAGCTCGCGCAGGTCGACCTTCCAGACCCTGGCCGCGGCCTTCTCGGCGGCCTTCTCAGCGGCCGTGGAGACGGCGGTGTCGGCGGGGTCGCCGACGGGGCGCTGCGCGTCCGTGGACGCGGCGCCGGAGAGGGGCGAAGAGGCAGCAGGCATGTCAGTACTCGTCGTCGTCGATGATGGGGTCGCCGGCGCGGGGGCCCGTGCACCGGAGGCACACGGAACGGCAACAGCCGGACAGAGGTCGAGCCTACCCGATCCCTCGCGGACGCCGTCCGGCGTCAGGGTGTGCGGAGGTTCGTGCGGGCCTTCTCCACGGAACGCACCATGTGCGACAGCGTGTTCCCGAAGTCGGCCAGCCGGGTGTCGACGTAGTCGTCGACCTCCGCGCGCATCCGGGCCACCTCGGTCGCGGTCTGCGCGCCGAGCTCGTCGGCCCGGTCCACAGCGCTGCGGTAGACCTCGGTCTCGGTGAGCAGCCGCTCGTGCTCGGCCTCACCGGCGGCGATGAGCTCGGCCTGCTGCTGCTGACCGTCGGCGACCAGCTGCTCGCGCAGCCGCCGCGCCTCGGTGACCAGTCGCTCGGCCTCCGCCTCGGCCTCGGCCAGCAGTTCGTCCGCCTCGGCCTGGGCCTGGGTGAGGATCTCGTCCCGCTGGCGACGGGCCGTGCCGAGCAGCTCCTCGCGCTGGCGGCGCGCGGTCGCCACGACCTGCTCGCTCTCGCTGCGGGTGCGCCCGGTCAGCCGCTCGGCCTCGGCCTGGGCCTGCTGCAGGATCTCGGTGCGCTGTTCCACGATCGCGCCGGCCTGCTGCACCTCCTCCGGCAGGGATTCCCGCAGGTCGTCGAGCAGGTCGAGCAGGTGGTCGCGGGGCACCATGCAGGAACTGGACATCGGCACGCTGCGGGCGTTCTCGATGACCGTGGTCAGCTCGTCCACGGTCTCGTAGAGCCGGTACACCACCTCGGTCACTGTGCCTCCTCGCTGGCGCTCGTCAGCGTCGTGACCGACGGTGCTGCGCCCATGGGTGACCTCGCCAGCTCGGTCACTGTGCCTCCTCGCTGGCGCTCGTCAGCGTCGTGATCGACGGTGCTGCGCCCATGCATGACCTCGCCAGCTCGGTCATGACTGCTGCTTCCCCTTGGTCTGGGCCACCAGCCGGTCGTTGACCGCCTTGGGCACCAGGGACGAGACGTCACCGCCGAAGCGGGCGATCTGCTTCACCAGGCTGGAGGAGAGGTGCCCGACCTGGGGCGCCGTGGGCACGAAGAGGGTCTCGACGCCGGCCAGCTCGCGGTTCATCTGCGCCATCTGCAGCTCGTACTCGAAGTCACCGACCGCCCGCAGGCCCTTGACGATCACCGGGATGCCGTGGTGCCGGCAGTAGTCGACCAGCAGTCCCTCGAAGCTGTCCACGGTGACGTTGGGCAGGTCGACGACGGCCTCGCGCAGCAGTGCCATGCGCTCGTCGACGTCGAACAGGCCCGCTTTGCCGGGGTTCACCAGCACCGCGACCACCAGCTCGTCGTACAGTCCGGCGGCGCGCGTGATCACATCGACATGGCCGTTGGTGACCGGGTCGAAGGAACCGGGACAGACCGCTCGCCTCACGACAAGCGACCGTACCGGAGCACCGCCTCCCCGTAGCGGCGATCGCGCAGCCCGAGCAGCGGTGTCGGCCACTCCCACGGCCGCTCCCGGCTGGAACGCTCGACGACGACGACCGCGTCGGGGGCCAGCCAGCCGCCGTCGATCAACGACCGGAGCACGCTGAGCACCTCCTCCACCGGGGCGGCGTAGGGCGGGTCGGCGAAGACCAGGTCGAAGGCGGCCGTCGCCGCGCCCCCGACGACGGTCGGCACGCTGCCGGGCAGCACCACGGCGCCGGGCAGGCCCACGGCCGCGATGTTGCCGCGCAGCACCGGCAGCACTCCGGCGCCGGACTCGACGAAGACCGCCTCCACCGCCCCGCGGGACAGCGCCTCCAGCCCGAGCGCACCGGAACCGGCGTACAGGTCCAGCACGCGGGCGCCATCGAGGTCCAGCAGCGAGCCGAGCGAGTTGAACAGGCCCTCGCGGGCACGATCGCCGGTGGGCCGGACCCCCGCGCGTGGAACCTTGAGCCGGCGCCCGCCGGCGACCCCGGAGATCAACCTGGTCACGCCGCCGGCCCCGTCCCGAGGCTCGGCCCGAGCGTGCGAGGGGTGAGGGGGCCGGGGTCCTTCTTCATGCCTTCTCCAGGTACTCGGCGCGCTCGTCCAGGCTCAGCGCGGCGACGGCGGCGGCCAGCTCCGGGTGGTCGGCCAGCCCGCCGCCGCGCTCGACCAGGGCGGTGGCCTCGACCCGCGCCTCGGCGATCAGCGCCTCGTCGTCCAGCAGCGACAGCAGCCGCACCCCGGACCGGCGGCCGGACTGGGCGGCACCGAGCACGTCGCCCTCCCGGCGGGTCTCCAGGTCCAGCCGGGCCAGCTCGAAGCCGTCGGTGGTGGCGGCGACCGACGCCAGCCGCTGCCCGGTCGGCGACGTGCTGGGCGCCTCGGTGACCAGCAGGCACAGCCCGGCGTGCTTCCCGCGGGCCACCCGGCCGCGAAGCTGGTGCAGCTGGCTGACGCCGAACCGGTCGGCGTCCAGCACGACCATGACGGTGGCGTTCGGCACGTCGACGCCGACCTCGACGACCGTGGTGGCGACCAGCACGTCGACCTCCCCGGCGGCGAAGGCCCGCATCCGGGCCTCCTTCTCGTCGGGCGCCATCCGGCCGTGCAGCACCTCGACCCGCAGCGCCGACAGCGGACCGGCGCGCAGCCCCTCGGCGACGTCGAGCACCGCCAGCGGGGGCCGCCGGTCGCTGGTGCCCTTCTCCTGTGGCGGGGCGCCGTCCTCGTCGTCGGGGCCCTCGTCGTCCTTCGAGCCGCCCTCCTCGTCGCCGATCCGTGCGCAGACGACGTAGGCCTGCCGCCCGGCGGCGACCTCCTCCCGGACCCGGGCCCAGGCGCGGTCGACCCAGGCCGGCTTCTCCCCCGCCGGTACCACCGAGCTGGACACGCCGCCGCGGCCGGCGGGCAGCTGGCGCAGCGTGGAGGTCTCCAGGTCGCCGTAGACGGTCATCGCCACGGTCCGCGGGATCGGCGTCGCGGTCATCACCAGCACGTGCGGCGGGCGGGTGCCCTTGGCGCGCAGGGCGTCGCGCTGTTCGACGCCGAAGCGGTGCTGCTCGTCGACGACGACCAGCCCGAGGTCGGCGAACTCCACGCCCTCCTGCAGCAGCGCGTGGGTGCCCACGACGATGCCGGCGCTGCCGTCGGCGACCGCGGCACGGGCCTCCCGCCGCGCGGCGGCCTTCTGCGATCCGGTGAGCAGCACCACCCGGGTTCCGGCGGGGTCGCCGTCCAGCTCACCGGCCCGCCCGAGCGGACCGAGGATCGCGCCCAGGCTGCGGGCGTGCTGGGCGGCGAGCACCTCGGTGGGCGCCAGCAGCGCCGCCTGCCCGCCGGCGTCCACCACCTGGGCCATCGCCCGCAGCGCGACGACCGTCTTGCCCGAGCCGACCTCCCCCTGCAGCAGCCGGTTCATCGGCTGCTCACGGGCCAGCTCCTCGGCCAGCTCCTCGCCGACCTCCCGCTGCCCCTCGGTGAGGGAGAACGGCAGGGCCGCGTCGACGGCGTCCAGCAGGCCGCCGCTGCCCCGGGGGCGGGCGATGCCGGGCTCCAGGGCCGCTGCGCGCCGGCGGGCGGCCAGGGTCGCCTGCAGGACCAGCGCCTCGTCCCACTTGAGCCGCTCGTCGGCCTCGTCGACCTCCTCCTGCGACTCCGGCCGGTGCTTCTGCCGCAGCGCGACGTCCAGCGGGACCAGGCCGTGCCGCCGGCGGACCGGCTCGGGGATGGGGTCATCGAGTGCCTCGGCCAGCGACCGGGGGTCATCCAGCAGCATCTTGACCGACTTCTGGATCACCCAGCTGGAGACGTCCTTGCTGGCCGGGTAGATCGGTACCAGCGCGCGCGCCCAGTCGTCGTCGTCCCCGGTGATGATGTGGCAGTCCGGATGGGTGAACTGCAGGTCGCCCTGCCAAGTGCCGACGCTGCCGGCGAACAGCCCCCACTCCCCGACCTCCAGCCGGGCGTGCCGGGAGTTGAAGAAGACCAGGCGCATGCTGCCGACGCCGTCGCCCACGGTGACCTCGGTGAGGGTGCCGTGGCGCCGCTGCATCTTCCGGGTGCTCACCTTCTTGACCTGCGCGAGCACGGTCACCCGGTCGCCGGCCTGGAGGTCGTCGAGCCGGGTCATCTCCCCACGGCGGGCGTAGCGGCGCGGGTAGTGGCGCAGCAGGTCGCGCACGGTGCGCAGCTGCAACTGGTCGGCCATGACCTTCGACGTCTTCGGCCCGAGCACCTTCGCCAGGTCGGTGTCCATCGAGATGCCCATGTCACTCGACCCCGACCAGCAGCGGCACCGCCCCGGCGCCGCCCTCGTACCGGACGACCTCGACCGTGGGATGCACCGCCGCGAGGTGCGCGGCGACCGTGTCGCCGAGAGCCGGGTCCTCCCCCACCACCAGGGTGGCCATCTCCCCGCCCGCGGACAGCAGCCGGTCGAGCAGGTCGCGGGCGACCGTGGCCAGGTCGGCGCCGATGACGACGACGTCGCCCTCCGCGCTGCCCAGCGCGTCGCCGGGGTGGCAGCGGCCGGCCGAGGTGAGCGCCTCCTGCTCGGCGACGGTGACCTCCGCCCAGCGGGTGGCGGCGGCGGCCTCGGCCATGGCGATGACGTCGTCGCCGAAGCGGCGGGCGGGGTCGGCGACGGCCAGCGCGGCCAGGCCCTGCACCGCCGACCGGGTCGGGACGACGACCACGTCGCGCCCCTCCTCGCGGGCCCGGTCGGCGGCCCGGCTGGTGAGCGCGGTGACGTCGGCGTGGTTGGGCAGGACGACGACCTGCTCCGCACCCGTGGCCAGCACGGCCTGCAGGACCGCGTCCTCGTCGACCTCCCCGACCGGCGCGGTCAGCACGGCGACCCCCTCGCCGGCGAAGAGGTCGGCCAGCCCGGCGGAGTAGGCGAGCGCGACGACTGCGCGGGTCCCGGGGGCGGCCGGCGCGCGCACCGACGCCAGCGGGGTGACCGAGATGCGGTGCGGACGCCCGGCCTCGATCCCGGCCTCGACCGCGGCCCCGACGTCGCAGACGTGCACGTGCACGTTCCACTCCCGACCTCCGGGGGTGTCGACGCCGACGACGACCAGGCAGTCACCGAGCTCGGCGAGCCGGGTCCGCAGCCGGGCCACGGCGTCCTCGTCGGAGTCGGCGAGCAGGAACTGGACCTCACTGCCGTAGCCGGGTGCCGGCGGGCCGGGGACCTGCGCCGGTGAGCGCCGGGGCCGGGCCGGGCGGCCGTCCAGCGGCGGTCGGACCGGGGCGACACCGGTCACCGTGTCGACCAGCGCGTCCAGCACCAGGCACCAGCCGGCACCGCCGGCGTCGACGACGCCGGCGTCCCGGAGTGCGGCGAGCTGACCGGTGGTGGCCTGCAGTGCGGTGAGGGCTCCCTCGGCGGCGGCCTGGACCACGTCGGCCAGCTCGGTGCGGCCCGCCGCGACCGCGGCCGTCGCCGCCTCGGCCCCGGACCGCGCCACGGTGAGGAAGGTGCCCTCCTCCGGGTCGGCGACCGCGGTGTAGGCGGTGCGGGCCGCGGTGGCCAGCGCCGCGGCGAGCACCTCGCCGTCGACCACCGGTTCCCCCGCGAGGCTGTCGGCGAGGCCGCGCAGCAGCTGGGCCAGGATCGCGCCGGAGTTGCCGCGGGCGCCCAGCACCGCGCCGCGGGCGAGCACGGACCACGGGGACTCCGCCCGGTCGCCACCAGCCTGGAGTGCGGCATGCCCGGCCTCGGCGGTCAACAGCAGGTTGATGCCGGTGTCCCCGTCGGGGACGGGGAAGACGTTGAGCTCGTCGAGCCGAGTGCGGGCCGCGGACAGGCTGTCGACGACGGCGCGGCTCCACTGGCCGACCGCGGCCTCGTCCAGCGCCTTGAGCACGCCCGGCAGGCTACCCGGGGCGGCCGACAGGACCGGTCCGCGTGCGCTGGGAGGGCCGTCGCCCGGGGCGGTCCGACACGGAGGGCGGACACCGGCTACAGTGTGACCAGCGTGTGCGTGGCTGGGCCATGCCCTGGGGTGCTCGTTGCCCTCGGGTGTCCGGCGGCACCGCGACCTGACTTCAGCTGGACCAATTATCTGGGAGTGATCGACCGTGGCTGCCGTGTGCGACGTGTGTGGCAAGGGCCCCGGTTTCGGCATGTCGGTGTCTCACTCGCACCGCCGTACGCCGCGCCGTTGGAACCCGAACATCCAGGCCGTGAAGGCCATCGTCGGTGCCGGCACCCGCCGTCGCATCAACGCCTGCACGTCCTGCATCCGCGCGGGCAAGGTCGTCCGGGGCTGATAAAGGACCCCCTTGCCCCCCAGCACTCGCAGGCTCGTGCCGGGGCCCTGCAAGGGGGCCGCTCCAGCACGTCACCGAGACCCCGGAGATCTTCTGATCTCCGGGGTCTTTCGCGTGCCGGTCAGGCGCCGATGCCACGGGCGCGGGCCGCGGCGACGACCAGGTCCACCACGGTGTCGTGCGGCAGCGCCGTGCTGTCCACGACCAGGTGGTAGTGCCGGGCCTCGGCCGGGTCGCAGCGGTAGAAGTGCCGCACGTAGGCGACCCGCGCGGCGTCGGCGGCGTCCCGGTCCCGACGCACCTCCTCCTCGGGTCGGCCGGCGTGCGCGACCGCCGCGGCCAGCCGTGCCTCCGGCGGGCCGTCCAGCCGCACGTGCAGCACGTCCGGGCGGTTCCGCAGCACGATCGCCGCTGCCCGGCCGAGCACCACCCCGCCCGGGCCGGCCGCGATCTCGGCCAGCACCTTCTCGGTCTGCAGCCGGTAGGCCCGCTCGTCGGGCAGCGTCGAGGTGGGGAGCACGCCGCCGACCGGGTCGGGCATGGTGCCCAGCGAGGTCACCAGCCGCCACAGCCCCCGGGTGATCGTCTCGTCGTTGGCCTCCGCCTCGGCGACGGGCACGCCGAGGCGGCCGGCCACCTGGGCCGGGATCACCCGGTCGTAGAAGGGCAGACCGAGGCGCTCGGCGACCGCCGGTGCGATCTCCGCACCACCGCAGCCGAACGACGCCGACACCGTCACGACGCCCATGCGTCCTCCTCGTCCCCGGCGATGGCCGAGAGGTCACTGATCGGCAGGTCCTTGCCCAGGAAGACCGCGCCGGGTGCGTCGGCGTAGACCCCGTACCCGGCCACGGGTGTGTACCCCGCGCGGGCGTACAGCGCCAGTGCCTCGGGCTGCCGGTCCCCCGAGTTCAGCAGCAGGTGGTGGTGCCCCGCGGCCGCCGCGGAGCGCTCCAGGTCGGCCAGCACCAGGGCCGCGATCCCCCGCCGTCGGAAGGCCGGCTCGACGTACATCCGCTTGAGCTCGGCCACCCCGTTCCCGTGCGCCCGCCAGCCGCCACAGCCGGCGGGCACGCCGTCGACCTCGGCCACCAGGAACAGCCCCAGCGGCGGGGAGAACTCCGCCGGGTCGACCACGGCGGCGTCCCGGCCTCCGTAGCGGATCACGTACTCCTGCTGCACCCGCTCGACCAGGTGCTGCGCGACGGGGTCGGCGTACCCCACCACGCGCAGCTCAGCCGAAGTGGACATGTCCGGTCACCTCCCCCAGCTCGGCGGCCACCTGCGCGGCGGGCACCCCGTCGACCCGCACCCCGGGTCCGTCTCCTCGCGCCTCGTGCACGCGTCCGATCGTCGTCCATCCGGCTGGGAGCTCGACGTCGGGCGGGAAGGTGGCCACCAGCGCGTGGTCCTCCCCACCGGTGAGCACCCAGGCCAGCGGGTCCCCGCCCAGCGCCGCCGCGACCTGGGGCAGCGGCCCGACGACGAACACCTCCTGCAGGACGGCGCGGTCCAGGTCGAGCACGACCCCGCTGTCGGCGGCCAGGTGCCCGGCGTCGGCAAGCAGCCCGTCGCTCGTGTCGCACATCGCGGTGGCGCCGGCGTCCGCCGCGGCCGGGCCGGCGGCGTAGGGCGGCTCGGGACGGCGGTGGGCG
>JAOPVN010000258.1 GCA_025966175.1 Modestobacter sp.
CCCGGTCACCCGGTCGGCGGCTCCGGTGGGCTGACCCAGGCACTCGCCGCCCGGCTGGCCGCCGACGGCGGCCGGGTGACCCTCGGGGACGGCGCGGCGCGGCTGCTGGTCGAAGGCACCCACGGCGCCCGCCGGGTCACCGGCGTGCAGACGACGTCGGGACGCCGGATCGCCGCGCCGGTGGTCGTCGCCGCCTGCCACGTGCTGGCCACGAAGGCCCTCGCCGGGGACGACGCTCCCCCGGCCCTGGCCGACGCCGACCCGCCGCTGGGCAACGGCTTCGGCCTGGTGCTGCGGGCCCAGACGAACGCGCTGCCCACCTATCCCGGCGTCGGGAACGAGGCGCTCCAGGGACTGCAGCTGCTGTGCACCGACCGCGCCCAGCTCGCCCGCGCGCACGGTGACTGGCTGGCCGGCGAGCTGCCCCGTGAACCCGTTCCACTGGCGATGTCGTTCTCGGCGAGCGACCCGACCCTCGCCCCGCCCGGCCAGCACGTCGTCACGATCTGGGGCCAGTGGTATCCCTACGCCCTCGCCGACGGCGCCGACTGGGAGTCGCTGGCCGAACCGGCCGCCCGGCAGCTGATCGCCGCCGTCGACCGGTACGCACCCGGGTTCGCCGACTCGGTACAGCGGCTGTACGTCCAGACGCCGCTGAAGCTGGAGCAGGAACTGTCGTTGCTGCGTGGCAACGTCATGCACGTGGAGATGGGGCTTGCCAGCATGTTCGGCTTCCGGCCGACCCCGGCGCTGTCCGGGCACCGGGTACCGGGCCTGGCCGGGCTCTATCTGACCGGCGCCTCCACCCACCCCGGCGGCGGTGTCTCGGGCAACTCCGGGCGCACCGCGGCCCGGGTGGTGCTGGCCGACCGGAAGCCGGTGGCCCGGCTGCGTGCTCTCCTGCGCACCGAGGTCGGCCGGCGGCGCGCGGGCCGATGACCGGCGTCCTGGCGGTGCGGCGCCCAGTCACGCTCTGCTGGCTGCCGCCGGCCCTGGCCCTGCTGCTGGTCGGCACCGCCATCGCCTATCCGCTCACCGACGGCCCGGCCCGCGACGCGGTCAGCTGGTCGATCGTGCTGCTGGGGTCCGGCGTCTCGGTGAGCCACGCCGCGATCAGCCGCGGGGCCCGTACCGGCCTGGGGGTGCTCGCCCTGGTCGCCGTCGTGGCGGTGCTGGTGGAGGCCCTCGGGCTGGCCACCGGCGTGCCGTACGGCGAGTACTCCTACAGCGACGCGTTGGGCCCGACGCTGCTCGGCGTGCCCTTCCTGGTGCCGCTGGCCTGGCTGCTGATGGCCTGGCCGAGCTGGGTGCTGGCCGCCCGGCTGGCCCCGCGGTCCCGCCCGGCCCGGGTGCTGATCGCCGCCTACGTCTTCGCCGCCTGGGACGTCGTCCTGGACCCCCAGATGGTGCAGGCCGGCTACTGGCGCTGGGCCCGGCCGCACCCGGGGCTGCCGGGGATCGACACGGTGCCGCTGACCAACCTGGCGGGCTGGCTGCTGGCCGGGCTGGTCCTGATGACGCTGCTGGAGCTGCTGGCCGGGCGAGCCACCTCCCGCGGCGGTGACGCCGCACCGCTGCTCGTGCTGGGCTGGATGACGCTGGGCGGGGCGCTCGCGCACGCCGGCTGGCTGGGGCTGCCCGGCTCGGCCGTCTGGGGCGTGCTCCTGGCGCTGCCGGTCCTCGCCGCCGTGGCCCGCCAGGAACGGGCCCGGCCCCGATGAGCCGCGGGTGGCAGTGGCTGGTGCGGATCTGCGCCGGGCTGTCGGTCCTGGGTGCGCTGCACGCCGTCGTGAACACCGCGCTGTTGCGCCGCCCACCGGCGCTGCCCGGCCCGGTCGGACGGCGGGTGACCGTGGTGCTGCCGGTCCGGGACGAGGCCGACCAGGTGGCCGACTGCCTGGCCGCGGTGCTGGACCAGCGCGGCGCCGGGGACCTCCGCGTCGTGGTGGTCGACGACGGCTCCACCGACGGCACCGCCGAGCGGGTCGCCGCGGTCGCCGACGACCGGGTCACGCTGCTCCGGGCGGTCCCGCCGCCGCCGGGCTGGCTGGGCAAGCCGAGCGCCTGCGCGCAGGGTGCGGCGGCCGCCACCGACGCCGAGGTGCTGGTCTTCCTGGACGCCGACGTGCGGCTGATGCCCGACGCGATCGCCTCGGCCGTCGCGGTGCTGGACGACGCGGGCCTGGACCTGGTCTCTCCCTGGCCCCGCCAGCTGACCGGGAGCGCCGCCGAGCGGCTGGTCCAACCGCTGCAGCAGTGGCTGTGGGCGACCCTGCTGCCGCTGCGGCTGGCCGAACGCTCCCCGCGCCCGTCGCTGGCCGCGGCCAACGGGCAGTTCCTGGTCGTCCGGCGGTCCGCCTACGACCGGGCCGGTGGCCACGGCGCCGTGCGCGGTCAGGTGATCGAGGACGTCGCCCTGCTGCGCGCGGTCAAGGCCGCCGGTGGCCGCGGGGTCGTCGTGGACGGCTCCACGCTGGCCGCCTGCCGGATGTACGACGGCTGGACCGGCGTGCGGGACGGTTACGCCAAGTCGTTGTGGTCGGCCCTGGGCGGGCGACCTGCCGCCGCCGTCGGTGCGGCCGCCGGGCTCAGCGCCGTGTGGCTGCTGCCGCCGCTGGCCGCCCTCACCGGCTCCCGGGCCGGGCTCGCC
>JAOPVN010000272.1 GCA_025966175.1 Modestobacter sp.
GACGCGCGAGATCGACACCCCGCTCGGTCCGGCCCGGGTGCACCGGGACGAGCCGGCCGGCGCCGTCCGGGGCACCGTGGTCCTCGGGCACGGCGCCGGCGGCGGCGTGGAGTCCGCCGACCTGACCGCCGTCACCGCAGCCGCGGCCGGCGCCGGCTGGCGGGCGCTGCGCGTGGAACAGCCGTGGCGGGTGGCCGGGAAGAGGATCGCGCCCGCTCCGCCGCGGCTCGACGAGGGCTGGACCGCCGTGCTGCAGGCGCTGCGGGAGGACTGGCTCACCGGCCCGCTGGTCCTCGGTGGCCGCAGCGCCGGTGCCCGGGTGGCCTGTCGGACGGCGTCGGCCCGGGGCGCGGCCGGGGTCCTGACGCTGGCGTTCCCGCTGCACCCGCCGGGGAAGCCGGAGAAGAGCCGGGCGGCCGAGTTGCTGGCCGTCGAGGTCCCGCTGCTGGTCGTGCAGGGGGAGACCGACGCCTTCGGGCGGCCGGCCGAGGTCGAGGCCGCGCTGGCCGGGCGCGGCGGGGTGGTGCACGCCGTCCCCGGGGATCACGCACTGAAGAAGGACCCCGCCGCGGTGGCCGCCGCGGTCGCCGACTGGCTGGACCGGTTCTAGCGCCCGTTCTGGCCCCCTCCCGGGCCCGGCCCTCGCCTGGCGTGCCCTGAGCCTGCGAAGGGCTCGGGGCGAGGGTCCTTCTTCAGTGCTTGCGGCGGCGGCGCACGATCAGCGCGATCAGCAGGACGACGACCGCCACCCCGGCCGCGGGGGCCGCGTAGCGGGTCAGCGCCGCCCCGCCGGCCACCTCGAGGAGGTCGATCGGCTCGGGCTCCACCGGGCTGAGCTCACGCCGCGCCGCGGCCGACGTCGGGGTGCTCTTCACCGGACCGCCACCGGCCGGCCGGTTCGGCGGTGCGGTGGTGCCCGTCGGCGGCTTGCTCGGGGCCTTCTTCGCCGCCGTGATCGGCGTCGTGGTGGCCGCCGGGGCCGTGTCCGCCCCTGCCGGCGCGGTGTCCGCGGCCGCGGGGACCGACGGCGTGAGCGGGTCGGGCACGGGGGCTGCCTCGGCGGGAGCCGCCTGGGCCGGGGCCTTGGCGGCCTTGATGGGTGCGGTGACCGCGGGCTTCTCCGCGGTGGACGCCGTGTCGGCCGCAGCCGCGGCGGTCTTCTTGGCCGCGGCAGCGGCCTTCTTCGCCGGCTCGGCGGCGGCCGTGCCCTCCACGGAGGCGGCCACCTCCTCGACGGCCCCGGCAACGGTCGCGGAGGCCTTGACTCCGGCGGCGGTGGCCTTCTTCGCGGCGGGGGGCTCCTGGGAGTCCCCGGCCGCGGCCTGGTCGACCAGCCCCGCGTCCCCACTGGCCAGCTGGGCCGACAGCTTGTCGGCGAACTGACCCAGCAGCTTGTTGCCGACGTCGGTCATCACGCCGCGGCCGAACTGGGCCGGGCGGCCGGTGATGTTCAGGTCGGTGAGGACGTCGACCCGGGTGACGCTGCCCTCGGGGGCCAGCGTGGCGGTGACGATCGCCGCGGCCGTGCCGTTGCCGCGCTGGTCCTTGCCGCGCGCGTCGATGACCGCCTTGTGGGCGGTTTCGTCGCGCTCGATGAACGACGCCTTGCCCTGGTAGGTCAGGTTGATCGGCCCCAACTTCACCTTCACCCGGCCGGTGAAGTCATCACCGGTGACCGAGTCGAGCGCCGCCCCGGGCATGCAGGGGGCGATCCGCTCGATGTCCATGAGCACCCGCCATGCCTCATCGATGGGCACCGGCACGGTGAACGAGTTCTCCAGCTGCACTGCAGGACCTCCGAGTGTGTGCGGCCCGGGCGCCACCCCGGGGGAGGCGACACCAGCGGCCGGGTGGGGCCGGGACGTGCGGTGTTCTGGGCGCGACGGCGACGCTACCGCGCCGTGCCTGCCCTCACCGCACATCCGATCACGGCGGGCTGAGGTGCGCAGGCGGTACGGCGACGGCGCGCCGGACCAGTCCTCCCGGAGGTGACGGACCGGTCCGGCGCACCGGTGCCGTTACAGACCCACCGCCGCGGCCAGCGCCCGCCGGGTCAGCACCTGCGCGAGGTGCTGCCGGTAGTCGGCCTGGGCGTTGAGGTCGTTGCTCGGGCTGGTGCCGTCCGCGGCCTGGGCGGCAGCCGCGGTGACCGTCTGCAGGCTGACGTCGACGCCCACCAGCGCCGCCTCGGTGGCGCTGGCCCGCAGCGGCGTCGGCCCCATGTTGGTCAGCCCGATCCGGGCCTCGACGATCCGGCCGCCCTCCCGCCGCACCGCTGCCGCCACCGCGACGATCGACCAGGCCTGGGCGACCCGGTTGAACTTCTCGTAACGGACGCCCCAGCCCTGGTCCGCGGCCAGCTTGGGGATCCGGATCTCGACCAGGATCTCCCCCTCGTCCAGCGCGGTGGTCAGGTAGTCGATGAAGAACTCGGCCGCCGGCACGGTCCGCCGTCCCGCCGGCCCGGCGATCACGAACTCCGCGTCCAGCGCCAACGCCACCGCCGGCAGGTCGCCCGCCGGGTCGGCGTGCGCCAGCGCACCACCGAAGGTGCCCCGGCGGCGCACCTGCCGGTCGGCCACCGTCTCGGTGGCCTGCACCAGGAGCTGGCCGTACTGCGCGAGCAGCGGGTCGGTGAGGACGGCGGCGTGCGTGGTCATCGCGCCGATGACCAGGTGGTCACCCTCCTCCCGCACCCCGCGCAGGCCCTCGACCCGGGTGAGGTCGACGACGGTCTCCGGTGCGGCGAGCCGCAGCCGCATCACCGGGATCAGCGACTGGCCGCCGGCGAGGATCTTGACGTCGTCCCCGCCGTCGGCGATGGCCTGCAGCGCCTCGTCGATCGTCGTGGGTCGGGCGTAGGCGAACGGTGCCGGGATCATGGCTTCTCTCCTGCGTCGAGTGCGCGGATCATCGGTCTCCTCCGAGGGACGACGCGTCGGTGGAAACGCCGGACGAGGTCTCGGTCGAGGCCCCGCCGTAGGCGTTGGTCCCGGCGGTGGCGCGGTCCCCGCCGTCCCCGCCCTGGTTGATGGCCCGCCAGACCCGTTCGGGGGTCAGTGGCATCCGGATGTCGGAGACGCCCAGGTGTCGGACGGCGTCCAGCGCGGCGTTGACCACCGCCGGGGTGCTGGCGATGCAGCCGGCCTCCCCGACGCCCTTGGCCCCTATCGGGTTGCCCGGGGCGGCGTGGACGGTGTTGCCGGTGTCGAAGTGCGGCAGGTCCGCCGCCGAGGGGATCAGGTAGTCCACGAAGCTGCCGGTGGTCAGGTTGCCGTCGGCGTCGTAGACCGCCTCCTCGTACAGCGCCTGCGCGATCCCCTGGGCCAGGCCGCCGTGCACCTGGCCCTCGACGATGAGCGGGTTGACGATCGTGCCGATGTCGTCCACGCAGGCGTACTTGCGGATCTTCACGAACCCGGTCTCGGTGTCCACCTCGATAGCGCAGATGTGGGTGCCGTGCGGGAAGGAGAAGTTCTCCGGGTCGTAGGTCGCGTCCGCGTCGATCGAGGGCTCGACGCCCTCCGGGAAGTTGTGCGACGCGAACGTGGCCAGCGCGATCTCCTGGATGGAGACCCCGGATCCGGGGGTGCCCTTGACGGAGAACGTGCCGCCGCGGAACTCCAGGTCGTCCTCGCTGGCCTCCAGCAGGTGCGCGGCGACCGTGCGGGCCTTGGCGACGACCTTCACCGCGGCGTTGACCACCGCCACACCACCGACGACGAGCGACCGGGAACCGTAGGTGTCCATGCCGCGCGAGGAGATCGCGGTGTCCCCGTGCAGCACCTCGACGTCCTCGAACGGCACCCCGAGCTCGTCGGCGACGATCTGGCTCCACGCCGTCTCGTGGCCCTGCCCGTGTGGCGTGGAGCCGGTGACGACCTCCACCTTGCCGGTGGGCAGCATCCGGATGGAGGCGTGCTCCCAGCCGCCCGCGCCGTAGGACAGCGAGCCGAGCACCCGGGAGGGGGCCAGGCCGCACATCTCGGTGAAGGTGGAGAACCCGATCCCCAGCTGCACCGGGTCGTTCGACTCCCGGCGCCGCTGCTGCTCGGCCCGCAGCTCGTCGTAGCCGAGGAGCTCCAGCGCCTGCTGGGTGGCGGCCTCGTAGTCGCCGCTGTCGTAGGTCATCCCGGCCGAGGTGGTGAAGGGGAACTCCTCGGCCTTGATCCAGTTCTTCCGGCGCAGCTCCAGCGGGTCCATGCCCAGCTCGACGGCGAGCTCGTCCATGATCCGCTCGACGGCGAAGGTCGCCTCAGGTCGGCCGGCGCCGCGGTAGGCGTCGGTGGGCACCTTGTTGGTGAAGATGCCGTCGGCCTCGAACCGGTAGGCCGGGAACTTGTAGATGCCGCCGAACATGAACGCCCCGAGCACCGGCACCCCGGGGCTGACCAGGCGCAGGTAGGCGCCCATGTCGGCCAGGATCCGGGCGCGCAGGCCCTTGACGTTGCCCTCGCGGTCCGAGGCGATGTCGATGTACTGGATCTGGTCACGGCCGTGGTGGGCCGTCATCAGCGACTCGCTGCGGGTCTCGGTCCACTTCACCGGCTTGCCCAGCCGGCGGGCGACCAGGAGCGTCAGCACCTCCTCCGGCGTCACCTGCAGCTTGCCGCCGAACCCGCCGCCGACGTCCGGCGCGATGACCCGGAGCTTGTGCTCGGGGACGCCGGTGACCATCGCCAGCATCACCCGCAGGATGTGCGGGATCTGCGTCGAGGACCACAACGTGTAGTTGTCGCCCTGGGGCTGGACGACGACCGCCCGGGGTTCCATGAAGGCGGGGATGAGCCGCTGCTGGACGAACCGGCGGCTCACCACCACTTCGGCGTCGGCGAAGGCCTGCGCGGTGTCCTCGGCGACGCCGTTCTCCCCGCCGTCGAAGACGAAGTGGAAGCTGGTGTTGGACTCGAGGTGGTCGTGCGTGAGCGCCGCGTCGGCCGCGATCGCCTCCTCCATGTCCAGTACCGGGGGCAGCACGTCGTAGTCGACGTCGACGAGCTCGACGGCGTCCTGGGCGGCGCGCTTGCTGCGGGCGACGATCACCGCGACGGCCTCGCCGACGTGGTTCACCTCGTCCACCGCGACCGACGGGTGGCCGGGGTTGACCATGTCGGGCGTCACCGGCCAGGCACAGGGGATCGACCCCTGCTCCTCGGCGAAGTCCCGGCCGGTGAAGACGGCCACGACGTTCGGCGCCGCGGCGGCGGCCGTGACGTCGACGTTGACGAGCTTGGCGTGCGAGACGGGGCTGCGGACCACCGCCATGTGCAGCATCCCCGGCAGGACCATGTTGTCGGTCCACGTCGTCTTGCCCGTGATCAGCCGCGCGTCCTCCTTGCGGCGGCGGGCCTGGCCGACCTGCTTGGCCGGGGCGGGGCTCTCGGCCGGCCGGTCCTCGGTGACGGTCATGCCTGGACCCCCACAGGCTCGTCGATGACGTGCTCACTCGCGGCGGTGTCGACGACGGCCGGTGCGGCCTGCGGGTCGCCGGCTGCCTCGCCGCGCATCTCCGCGGCCGCGTGCTGCACGGCCCGCACGATGTTCTGGTAGCCGGTACAGCGGCAGAGGTTGCCCTCGATGCCCTCGCGGACCTCGGTCTCGCTGGGGTCCGGGTTCTCCTTGAGCAGGTCGATCGAGGCCATGATCATCCCCGGGGTGCAGTAGCCGCACTGCAGGCCGTGCATCTCGTGGAAGGCCCGCTGGACCGGGTGCAGGGTGCCGTTGGGTCCGTCACCCGCGAGGCCCTCGATGGTGGT
>JAOPVN010000308.1 GCA_025966175.1 Modestobacter sp.
CGCCCATCATGAAGTCGGTCAGCAGACCGCCGCGGATGTTGCGGGACATCAGCACCTGGCGGCGCAGGAAGTCGACCTTGGCGTTCTTCGGCACGACCGGCATGCCCTTGTGGTTGGGCGCGAACGACCCGCCCAGCAGGACGCCGAAGACGGCGAGCTGCACCAGGATGAAGGCCAGCGCGATCAGCGGCGGGAGGAGCAGGAAGACCGCCGCGACGAACGCCGTGAGCCGGACGGCGATGATCGCCACCTCCAGCCGGCGGTGCGGCATGGACTTCTCCCGGATCAGCGTGGCGATGCTGTTCGCATGCAGGGCGCCGCCCTCGAAGGTGAGCAGCGGGAAGAACGCCCACCCCTGGTGCCGGGTCCACCAGCCGCGCAGGCCGGTCATCCGCTCTGCGGCGTCGTCGGGGGTGAAGGCCAGCACCGCGGACTCGATGTCGGGGTCCTTGCCCATCTGGTTCGGGGCGTTGTGGTGCCGGTTGTGCTTCTGCATCCACCAGCCGTAGCCGATGCCGGCGAACCCGCAGGAGAGCACCCGGGCGGCCCACTCGTTGGCCCGGTGCGAGCCGAATGCCTGGCGGTGCGCGGTGTCGTGGCCCAGGAAGCCGAACTGGGTGCAGACCAGCGCCAGGACGACGGCCAGACCGAGCTGCCACCAGGTGTCCCCCAGCAGCACGACGGCGACCCAGACCCCGGCGAAGGCGGCGACGGTCAGCACGATCGACGTGACGTAGTACGGACGGCGGCGGTTCAGCAGCCCCGCGTCCTTCACCTGCTGCGAGAGCTCTGCGTAGACGCTGACGGAGCGGTCGCGGGTTCGCGCGGGGCGGGGAGCCCCGGCGGGGAGAGGCGTGGAGCCCTCCAGAGTGGATGCGGTCATCTGTTCTCTCTGTCAGGCCCCGGGCTGCTCCGGGGTGGTGCCGGCACGGCCGACGACGACGGGGGACCGCGCTACGACTGGATGGAGCACCGCGTGCGCCCGACGGTATGCGACGGCGCACCGGCGTGCCACGCGTGTGGGGCGCGAGGGGCTCGGGCTGATCAGCCGGCGAGCAGCTCCCGGACCAGCGCGCCGACCGCCGCGGTCTCCAGCAGGAAGCCGTCGTGCCCGTACGGGGAGGGCAGCACGCGCAGCGGGACGCCGAGGCCCTCGGCCACCCGCTGCTGCTGGGGGAGCGGGTACAGCCGGTCGGAGTCGACGCCGGCCACGACCGAGCGCGCGGTGATCCGGGACAGCGCCGACTCCACGCCGCCGCGACCCCGGCCGACGTCCCAGCTGTTCATCGCCTCGGTGAGCACCACGTAGCTGCCGGCGTCGAACCGCGTGGCCAGCTTCGCGGCGTGGTGGTCGAGGTAGGAGGCGACGGCGAACCGGCCGTCGTCCTGGACGTGCGTGCCGAAGCGGGCGTCGAGCTCCACCCCGCTGCGGTAGGTGAGGTGCGCGATCCGCCGCGCGATGCCGAGCCCGGCCACCGGCCCGGGCCCGGGTGCGTAGTCCCCGCCGGCCCAGGCGGGGTCGGCGCGGACGGCGGTCTGCTGGGTGGTCTGGGTGCCGATCTGGTCGGCGCTGGCCACCGCGTTGGAGGCGAGGAAGAGCAGCCCGGCCACCCGCTCGGGCCGCGACACCGCCCACTCCAGGGCCCGCATCCCGCCCATCGAGCCACCGAGCACGGCCCGCCAGGTGCCGATGCCCAGCGCGTCTGCTAGCGCAGCCTCGACGGCCACCTGGTCGGCGATGGTCACCTCGGGGAACCGAGACCCCCACGGGGCGCCGTCCGGCGCCGTCGAGGAGGGGCCCGTCGTCCCCTGGCACCCGCCGAGAACGTTGGCGCAGACGACGAACAACTCGTCGGTGTCCAGCGGCGCACCCGGGCCGACCAGGGAGGGCCACCAGCCGGCAGTGGGGTGGCCCGGGCCGGCGGGACCGACGACGTGGCAGTCCCCGGTGAGGGCGTGCTCGACCAGCACCGCGTTGCCCGCGTCCGGAGCCAGCGTCCCCCAGGTCTCGAAGGCGACCCGGACCCCCGGCAGCGTGCCGCCGCGTTCGAGCCGGACCGGTCCGTCCAGCTCCACGAAGCGCCGGTCCCCGACCGGGTCGCCCTCGACCCAGCCGCCGGTCCGGGGGAGGGCCCGGGAGGCGGCCGTCGCCGCCTGCCGGACCCCAGTCACCTCAGGACTCCTTCGCGGCCCGGAACCCGGACTCGAGGTCGGCGAGGATGTCCTCGATCCCCTCCAGGCCCACGGCCAGCCGGACCAGGCCGGGCGTGACACCGGTGGTCAGCTGCTCCTCGGCGGTCAGCTGCGAGTGCGTGGTGGACGCCGGGTGGATCACCAGGCTGCGCACGTCGCCGATGTTGGCCACGTGGCTGTGCAGCTCGAGGGCCTCGACGAAGCGCTTGCCGGCCTCGATCCCGCCCTGGATCTCGAAGGCGAGCACCGCGCCGGCGCCCTTCGGGGCGTACTTCTGCTGCGCAGCGTGCCACGGCGAGGACTCCAGGCCGGCGTAGTGCACCGACTGGACCTCGTCGCGCGCCTCGAGCCACTCGGCGACCCGCTCGGTGTTGGCGACGTGCCGCTCCATGCGCAACGACAGCGTCTCGATGCCCTGCACGACCAGCCAGGCGTTGAACGGCGAGATCGCCGGGCCCAGGTCGCGCAGCAGCTGCACCCGCGCCTTGAGCGCGTAGGCCGGCGCACCCAGGTCGGCGTAGACCACGCCGTGGTACGTCGGGTCAGGAGTGGTGAAGCCGGGGAACTTCCCGCCGGTCCAGGAGAAGTTGCCCGAGTCGACGATGACGCCGGCGATCGCCGTGCCGTGCCCACCCAGGTACTTGGTGGCGGAGTGGACGACGACGTCGGCGCCGTGCTCGATCGGCCGGATCAGGAACGGCGTGGCGATGGTGTTGTCGACGATGAGCGGCACCCCGTTGCGGTGCGCCGCCTCCGACACCGCGGAGATGTCGAGGACGTCGCCCTTCGGGTTGCCGATCGTCTCGGCGTAGAAGGCCTTGGTGTTCTCCCGCACCAGCGACTGCCAGTTCTCCGGGTCGTCGGGGTTCTCGACGAAGGAGACCTGGATGCCCAGCTTGGGCAGCGTGTGGTGCAGCAGGTTGTAGGTGCCGCCGTACAGCGAGGCGGAGGCGACGACGTGGCTGCCGGCCTCGGCGATGTTGAGGATCGCCAGCGTCTCCGCGGCCTGGCCGCTGGCCACCGCGAGCGCCGCGACGCCACCCTCGAGCGACGCCACACGCTGCTCCAGCGCGTCCTGCGTCGGGTTCATGATCCGGGTGTAGATGTTGCCCATCTCGGCCAGCGCGAACAGGTCCGCGGCGTGCTGGCTGTCGCGGAACTGGTAGCTGGTGGTTGCGTAGATCGGCAGCGCGCGGGCGCCGGTGGTCGGGTCGGGAGCTGCGCCGGCGTGGATCTGCCGGGTCTCGAAGCTCCAGCCGCTGGGTTCGGTCATGCGCCGGTACCTCCATGGGTCATCGGAGCACCCACGGCGCGGAGGGCTCCGTCCTTGCCGGGCGGCGGGCGCCGTCCAGCCAGCTCTTCCCCTGGAGCACCTCAGACGGAGTTGAGGTTGCCGGGCAGCCAGCCAGGTGCTTGTCGCTGCCTCTCGTGAGCCAGCGTTGATCTTAGGACGGCGGCCCGGCACCTGCACACTCCCTCTGTGCGCGTGACGATCCGGGTGCGGCCCGGTGCCGGCCGGACCGCTGTGCGCGGCGAGCACGACGGCGCCCTCGTCGTCCGGGTGGCGGCGCGGGCGGTGGACGGCAGGGCCACGGAGGCGGCGCTGGCCGCCGTCGCCGAGGCGTTCGGCGTCCGCCGGCCCGCGGTCACCCTGGTCACCGGGGCGACGTCGCGCACGAAGGTGGTCGACGTCGACGGCGGCACCGACGACGCCCTCCGGGCCCTGTTGGCGGGCTGACCGGGTCAGGCCCGCTCGGTGGCCAGCCGGGCGCCGAAACCGAGCAGGGCCACCCCGGTGACCCCGTCCAGACTGCGGCGGACCGCCCGCCGGGACAGCGCGCGACGGGCCCGGTCCAGCAGCAGGACCAACCCCACCGAGTACACGACGCCGAGCACGGCATGGCTGAGGGCGTAGCCGACCAGGACGGGCAGACCGGCGCCGGGGGAGAGGAACTGCGGCAGCACCGCGAGGTAGAACACCAGCACCTTCGGGTTCGTGATGTTGGACAGGAAGCCCTGCCGCCAGCCGGCCCAGGCGGCCGCTCCGGTGGCCGGGCCGCCGCCGTCCAGCGGCGGGTACTGGCCGCGGACCGCCGAGCGCAGGGCCTGGACGGCAAGGAAGATCAGGTAGCAGATCCCGGCCCAGCGGATGGCCTGGAACAGTGGTTCCACCTGCCGCACCAGGGCGCCGAGCCCGGCGGCGGCCGCCGTTCCCTGGACGGCGTTGGAGGTGGCGACGCCCAGCGCGCACCCCAGGCCGCGGCCCCGGCCGCCGGCCAGGGTGTTGCGCAGGACCACCGCGGTGTCCGCGCCGGGCACCAGGATCAGCAGGGCCGCGAAGGCCAGGAAGGTCCAGTACCCGGTCGAGGCCACGCCGCATCCTGGCGCACGGCAGGCTGTCGGGGTGCGCGCGCTGGTGTTCGAGGAGTTCAGCGGTCCCCTGACGGTCCGCTCGGTGCCCGAGCCGTCCCCGGCCCGGGACGGCGTCGTGGTCGAGGTGGGCGCCAGCGGGATCTGCCGCAGCGACTGGCACGCCTGGTCCGGCCACGACCCCGTCGTCGTCCCGCACGTCCCCGGCCACGAGCTGGCCGGCACCGTCGCCGCGGTCGGTGACCGGGTGCGGAACTGGTCAGTCGGTGACCGGGTGACGGTGCCGTTCGTCTGCGCCTGCGGGCGCTGCGGCCCGTGCCGGGAGGGTGCCGGGCAGGTCTGCCTGAACCAGACCCAGCCGGGCTTCACGCACTGGGGCTCGCTGGCCGAGTTCGTCGCGCTGGACACCGCGGACGTGAACCTGGTCGCGCTGCCCGACGGGATGCCGTTCGCCACCGCGGCCAGCCTGGGCTGCCGGTTCGCCACCGCCTTCCGCGCGGTCACCGGCGTCGGCCAGGTGCGCCCGGGGGAGTGGCTCGCGGTCCACGGCTGCGGCGGGGTGGGGCTGTCCGCCGTCCAGGTAGCGGTCGCCGCCGGCGCCCGGGTGGTCGCCGTCGACGTGGCGCC
>JAOPVN010000335.1 GCA_025966175.1 Modestobacter sp.
GTGCAGCCGGGGTGCGGGCTCAGGAGCGCTCGGGACGGCCGAGGAGCTCACCGGTCCGCACCAGGTGGTCGGCGACGTCACGCAGTTTCCGGTTCGTCGCCATGGAGGCGCGGGCGAGGAGTTGGAAGGCCTGGTCGGCGGTGAGCCGGTGTCGCTCCATCAGCACGCCCTTGGCCTGGTCGATCGTCGCCCGGGACTGCAGCGCCACCTGCAGGTTGTCGGCCATGTCGCGGGCGTTCCGGTAGGCCTGCATGTTCGCCGCGGCGGCGCCGGCGAACCGGGCGAACCGCTCCGCGGTCCGGCGGCCGGCCTCGTCGAAGGCGGCCGGCTGTCGGGCGTACACGTTCAGTCCGGCCGGCAGCTGCTCGACGCTCCCCAGGGGGACCGACAACGAGCTCAGGGCGCCCAGCTCGACTGCCCGCTGCATGTGGTCCGCCCACCGGGGTTCGGTCCGGGCGTCACATATCTCCACCGTCTCGCCCGCTGACGCCGCGTGCAGGCAGGGGCCGTGGCCTCGGCCGTACTGGCTCTCGTCGAGGTCGAGGGCCAGCTGGCCGGTGTAGACGAACGTCGTCGGCTTGTCGGCCACCAGCACGGTGACCGAGGCCTCGACGTCCCCGGGCAGCACCTGCTTGCTCAGGTCGGCGACCGCCTGGAGCACCGAGTCCAGTGACTCCTCCGACAGCGGCATCGCGCCCAGCTGTTCGAAGGCCTCGGCGGCCGGCATCCGGGTGGTGCACTCGTTCGCGGTCATCGGGCCCCCTCCGGCCTCAATCCGGGGGCGGGGCGCCCACGGACGCGGGGCCCCGGCGTTGATCGGGGGCTCCGCGCTGTGACGCGCCGACTGTGTGACGCACGATCGGGGGCGGGTCACCCGCCACCGCTGGTCACCCTATCTGTGCCGCTGGGGGCCGGAACGACGAAGCGACCCGGTCCAGCAGGACCGGGTCGCTTCGTGGAGGGGGTGCGCCAAGTGGCGTCCACCAAGGTGGTGTGCGAACGGCCCGGGGAGCGCACGGAAGTCCTCGCGTCAGTTGATGCAGCTGGTGTCGGCGGCGGTGCGCTCCTTGTTGGCGTAGGCGCCGGGGACAGCCGTCGGATCAGCGCTGGTGCTGGTGGGTGCCGCGGTCACGTGCTGGCCGACGGCGGTGAAGTCCGCGCCCAGGGTGAGGGTGAGTTGCCCGGCGGTGAGGGTGTCATCGGCGGTGAGGATGGCGCCGGGAATCTTGGCGGCCAGGGTGGCGGCGGTTGCATCGTCGCCGGTGCGGTAGCGGATGATCGTGGTGCCGGTGCGGGTGGCGTTGCCGCCGCTGCTGGCGTGGAAGCCGGTCTGGGTCAGCGCGGTGGCGGCGGTGCTGGCCGCGCCGGTGATGCCGGAGCCGTTGAGCACGGAGACGGTCACCTGGCTGGGGGGCACGGTTTTGGTGGGGGCGGCGGCGCTAGTGGTCGGTGCTGCCGACGACGAGCTCGCCGCGTCGCCGGCGGTGAGGGTGGAGAAGAAGGTGGTAAGGATCTGCTGGCTGGGGAGCATCAGCACCGAGCCCCAGCCGTCGGCTGTGCCGTCGGTGAGCCCGGGGATGGTCTGGAAGGTGATGTTCCCGGGCTGCACGCTCTGCATCTGCGACGCCAGGTCGAACACGTTGAGGCCCTGGTCGAGGGTGACGCTGCTGCCGACCTGCCGCACGACCTGCTTCTGCTTGGAGAGGTTGATCAGCAGGTTCGAGGAGAGCAGGTTGCGGACCATCCCGGCGATGTAGACCTGCTGCCGGGCCACCCGGTCGAAGTCAGACGTGAGGCCGTGCCGCTGGCGCACGAACAGCAGCGCCTGGCTGCCGCTGAGCGTCTGGACGCCGGCGTCGAAGTGCGCCCCGGTGACGGGGTCGTCGGTGGCCTGGCAGATGTCCACCGTCACCCCGCCGACGATGTTGCTCAGGTTGATGAACCCGAGCAGGTTGATCTCGGCGAAGTGGTCGATCTGCAGCCCGGAGATCTGGCTGATCGTTTGGATGAGCACCTGGGCGCCCGCTGCGTCCTTGGCGCTGTCGTCACCGTTGGCCGCGTTGTAGCCGGATCCGTAGGCCGAGTTGAGCTTGCCCTCGCCGTGCCCGGCGATGGGGACGTACATGTCCCGCGGGAAGCTGACGAATGAGGCCGCCGACCCGTCGGCCGGGATGTGTACCAGCATCATCGTATCGGTGTTGTGCAGACCGTCGGGGTTACCGGTGGCGTACTCGTCCTGCTGCTGGGGGGTGAGGCCCTGGCGGGAGTCCATGCCGACCAGCAGTAGGTTCATCTCCGCGCCGGCGTGCTTCTGGCCGTTGACGTCGGAGTTGCCGGTCGTGGGGATGGCGTCGGTGCGGTTCACGCTCGCCTCCGCGACCCGGGCGAGGTACCAGCCCCAGCCGCTACCGGCCAGCACCAGCACGCTGAGCACCGCGCCCACCACCCGGGCAATCACGGCCGCGCGATGCCCGCGCCGTCTACCCCCGCGGTCTCGTCGGCCGTTGCGGGGTCCGTCGGAGGCGGCAGAGCGGGAGGAGCCCTTGCCCAGTCGCGGGTCCAGGCGTCCCGGCAAGGGCTGGCTTTCCGCCTCTCCTTGGGTCAAGTCGCTTCCTCTCCAGGGAATCAGGCAGCTGGCGACTTCCCACCCTTGCACCTCGTCGGCCTACCCCTGCGTTTGACAGCACCCGAGAGGCACAGGTGTGCCTCGTGTGGCGAAACTTGTGCATCGCGGACAGCGAGCTTGTGATCTGCCGACGTGAGGTGGCGCGCTCGGATCGGTGACGCGGCTGGGCTGGGCTGGCCTCCGGGCCGGCTCAGCGCCAAAAGTCGGGGTCGGGTCGGCAGCTCCACCGTCAGCACCCCGGAACCTGCGATCGCAGACGAACAAGCCCACCTCGCGCCCGGAGCGGCGGGAGCCGGGCTGTTCCGGACGACCCTGGCGCGGCGGTCTACATCGCACTGGCACCAGCAACCGGAACCACGTCGCGCCGTGGCCCCACTCGGTCGGCCCGACGTTCGGGAAGCTCGACCGCCACATGTCGCCCCGCTGGGACGACTCGTGACTTCTGCTCCGCGCCGTCCGGTGACGATCGCCGAAAAGCCGCCCGGACAATCCAGGGACGTCAGAATCGAGTGAGGAGACCAGTCCCGGAGGCAGCAGCCACGCCCGACCACCCCGTCAGCAGCGAGCTCGAACTGCTCCCCGTCACCGAGGCCGCCGAACTGGTCCGCGCGCCGGTGGCCACCCTCCGCTACTGGCGGCACCTGGGCACCGGCCCGCGCAGCTTCCGCCTCGGCCGCCGCGTCGTCTACCGCCTCGCCGACGTGTGCGCCTGGGTCGAGGCCCAGGACCACGGCAGCGGCTCCTGAGGGCGGAGGCGGCGCGATCCCGGCGCGGTCCCGCCTGGAGTGAGGGGGCTGGACAACCGGTACACGGCGAGGAGCCCGGGGAGGTCCAGCGCGTGCACGCCACGGTCGGCCGGCACCTACCGGAAGACCGGCGTGCCGGACCCCTGCTGCCGGGAATCCCGCGGCAGGCCGACGGATCGCAACCCTCGCTCTGGATCTACTTCGCTGCCGCGATGTGCAGCCGGGCCGCAGCTGAGCGCCTGGCGGCCACCCGGCCGAGATTGCTCAGCGGATCGCCGCCCGCAGTCACTGAGCATCCGGCTGTCGGCTCGTTGCGTGTGCCAGGACTTGCACGAGCCAAGCTCCGAGGCTCACGACGTGCTGGACACGCTCTCGCTGCCGCACCTTCACCTCTACGCGCCGTGGTGTCTCCCCGCCATCGAGATCGCAAGCCGTCACACGGCTTGCAGGTAGCAGGAGTCCGGCTCCCTCCGTTTGCGGTAGCCGTGGATGGCGGCTGGCGGCGATGTCTCACGATCGCGCGACCGCGCAGCCTGGGGCAGCCGGTATTCGCCGACCGCCCACCGACGACCGCGGCCCCGACC
>JAOPVN010000338.1 GCA_025966175.1 Modestobacter sp.
TCGCCATCCCGGCGTTGGGCGTGACCACGCGGATCATGGAACTCGGGCTGGCCGACGACGGCTCGATGGAGGTGCCGCCCGGCGCCCACCCGGCCGGCTGGTTCGACCAGAGCCCCACCCCCGGGGAGCTGGGGCCGGCCGTGCTGGCCGGGCACGTCGACTGGAACGGCGAGCCCGGTGCGTTCGTCGGGCTGCGCACCCTGCAGCCCGGTGACCAGGTGCTCGTCGACCGGGCCGACGGGAGCACCGCGACGTTCGTCGTCGACCGGGTCGCCGAGTACGCCAAGGACGAGTTCCCGGCCGGGTCGGTCTACGGCGACATCGCCGAGGCCGGGTTGCGGCTGATCACCTGCGGCGGCTACTTCGACGAGGACGAGGCGAGCTACCGGGACAACATCGTCGTCTACGCCAGCCTCGTCGGCGGCTGACCTGCCCCAGGCATAGGAACCTTTTCACCCGCTTTCGCAGTGGAAACCGGGGAAAAGGTTCCTTTGCCTGGAGGGGCGCCGGTCGCGGTCCACCCCTGCCTGAGCCCGCCGTCGAGTCTCCGACCGGGTCCCGGGGCGGTCAGCCGGTGCGGCCCGCGCCGAGCAGGGTCCGGGTCATCGCGTTGCGGGTGTCCAGCAGCTCGTCCAGCGCGCTGGTCAGGTCCGCCGCCGAGACGTCGAGGTCCGCGCCCTCCGCCGTCCGGTCGGCCGCGAACAGCGCCGCCCGCCGGATCAGCTCCTTGAGGAACGACGCCGTCACCCCGTCGGTGCGGTCCAGGACGTCGTCCAGCCCGGTCAGGTCCATGCGCAGCGAGCCGCGGTAGAGGTCGAACAGCGCCCGCCGCGCCCCCCGGTCCGGCAGCGTCAGCTCCACCGCCTGGTCGACCCGCCCGGGCCGCGCCGCCAGCGCCGGCTCCAGCAGGTCGGCCCGGTTGGTGGTCAGCAGGAAGACGACGTCGGCGTCCTCGGCCAGCCCGTCCATCTCGTTGAGCAGCTGGAACAGCAGCGGGTGCTGGCCCGGGTACATGCCACGGTCCTCGGCGATCAGGTCGACGTCCTCGACCACGATCATCGCCGGCTGCAGGGCGCGGGCCACCGAGCACGCCTCAGCGATCAGCGGCAGCGCGCTGCCGCTCAGCTGGACGACGGTCGTCTCGGCCAGCTGCCCGATCAGGTAGCGGACGGTGTGGGTCTTGCCCACCCCGGGTGGGCCGTAGAGCAGCAGCCCGCGCTTGAGGTGCTGCCCCGCCGCCAGCAGCCGCCCCTTGTGCCGGGCGACGTCGACCACCTGCCGCTCGATCTCGGCCATCGTCCCGGCGTGGAGCACCAGTCCCGTGCGGTCCAACTGCTGCCGGCGGTGGAACTGCAGCAGCGTCTGCCCCTGCCCGAACACCTCACTGTCGAAGGAGAGCACCTGGCGGCGGAAGACGTTGTGCACGTTCGCGTCGGCCCGGATCTCCCGCAGCACCACCCGGGCGGCCACCGGATCGATGCTAAGCGCCTGCACCGACATGTCCTGCAGTCCCGACTCCGGCTCGGGGCCGCGGACCAGCAGCGCCGTGCGCACCCCGCCGTCCTCCACCAGCACCAGCGCGCAGCGCAGGCACGCCCGGGTGGCGCCGCCGGGACCGCAGGGCAGGTTCACCGTCGCGGCATTGCCCGGCCGGGGCATGTGGGGGTGGAGGTCGGTCATGGTGAGCAACTCGGCGAGGCCGAAGTGCTGGTGCCGGAAACCGAGGACGCCGACCACCTCACCGGTGCGCCCGTCGGCGGCGAGCCAGGCATCGAGGCCGGCCTGCACGTTGACGTGCTCGTAGCCCGGCCAGGTCTCCTCGGCCACCTCCGCGCCGACCGCGGCCGGGCCGAGGTGCGCCGCCAGCAGTGAGGCGAAGGTGACCCGGTCGTCGACCCGGGCCGCCCTGGTGACCGCGCGGACACCGCGGCGGGCGAGCTTGCGCAGGTCGGCCAGCTCGAGCGGCCGGCCGTCGACCGCGGCCGGCGCCTCCGTCGTGATCGTCGAATAGGACACCCAGCCCTGCGCCACGGCTCCTCCTCGGTGGTGGACGGGGTCGCAGCCTGGCAGGGCCGGGACCAGGGCGACAGTGGTTTCTGGACGGCGGCGTCCGCGACCCCCTCCGGGGTGGGGCACCCTGCCGCAGGCGCTGTCGCACCTGGCCCTGGTCAACGCCGCGATCACCGCCTCCGAGGCGTGACCGCCCCCTCTTCGCCGAAGGCGCACCGCCGGCGAAGAGGAGGTGGGTCACCCAGGTCAGACCACGACCCCGCTGCACGCCGCCGCGCAGTTGACCCGCCAGATCGACGGCTGCAGGCTCCGGAACAGCGCCGAGCGGACCAGCCGCTCGCCGTGCGGCCCGGTCACCCAGGTCGGCGTCGCCGCGGGGCTGGTCGCCGTGCTGCTCGCGGCGCTGCTGGTCGGGGCGCTGCTGCTCGCCGCGGACGTCGACGGTGCACTGCTGCCCGCGAGGTAGGTCAGCGCGCCGGTGAGCACCGAGGACGCCGTCCCGCCCGCGTTGAACACGTACACGTCGTAGCTGCCTGCGACCAGCGCCGGCGTGGTGAACACCAGACGCGTCGTCGACGCCGTCGACACCACCGCCGAGGTGGTCAGGCCGATCCGGACCCGGGCGCCCGCCGGGATGGCGGTGCCCGTGATGGTGACCTTGGTGCCACCGGCCACGCTCACCCGGGTGGGGGTGATCGAGGTCAGGCCGAACGAGTCGGTGCCCGGGTAGGTGATGCTGCCGCCGGGTCCGGGTGTGGTGCTCGGCGCGGACGACGAGCCGACCGCCGACGAGGTCGGCGCGGCCCCGGTCGACGTGCTGCCGGCCCCCGGGGACGGAGTCGTCGCCGGGGCGCTGGACGACGGCGCCCGGGTGCCGGTCGGCGTCGCGACGCCGCTGGTCGGAGCTGCGGAGGAGCTGGCGCCGGTCGAGGACGACGCCGGGCGGGAGGCCGTCGTGCTGGAGGTCGGCCTCGTGGACGCGCCCGGGGTGGACGCGGTCGAGGTGGCCGGCGCGGTCGTGCCCGGGGTCGAGCCACCGGTGACCCGGGGCGTCGAGGGCGCGCCGACGGTCGGCAGTCCGGGTGCCGCGGTGGTGGTCGCCGCCGGGGTGCTCGGGCGGGTGCCTCCCGAGGTCGGGGCCGTCGAGCCACCGGCGCCCGGCGCCGCGGTCGTCGTCGGCGCCGGCGTCGTCTTCGGCGTCGCGGTGGGCTGGCCGACGAGCAGCGGTGCGGCGAACCGCAACCCGACCGGGACGCCGTCCCGGTACATCTGCACCGTCAGCACGTACCGCGCCGACTGGAGCTGCGTGGTCGGCGACAGCACCCGCGGGCCGGCGCTGGCGAGCGTGCCCAGGCCGAAGGTCACCTCGCCGTTGTCGTCGGTGCTCGCGGTGGCGCTGCCGAGGGTGACCGCCTGACCCGAGACGGCGTACAGCTCGCCGCCGTACTCCTCCCCCAGGCCGAACCGCACGGAGTATTCGCCGGCCGGCGTCGACCCGGCGACCACCAGCTGCGGGGTCACCGGACCGGGCGGGGCCACCATCGAGGTGAAGTTGTACTGCACCTCGGTGGCCGTGTTGCCCAGCGCGGTCAGCGAGAGCCGCCCACCGCTGACCGACCGGCCGGCGAAGGCAGCGGCCGGCTGGGTGTCGTCGAGCAGCTGCTGGCGGAGCTGCGCCATCGTCGCGGTCGGGTAGTGCGCCCGGTACAGGGCCACCCCCGCAGCGACCACCGGCGCGGCCATGCTGGTGCCGTCCATCAGGACGTAGCCACCGCCCGGGGCCGGGGACACGATGCCCTGGCCCGGTGCGAACAGGTCGACACTGGTGGCGCCGTAGCCGGAGAACGAGGTGATCGAGTCGCGGGCGGTGCTCGCGCCCACGGTGAGGACGGCGGGGCTGGTCGAGCTCGCCGGGTACATCGGGGTGGTCTCGCGGTTGAGTGCGTCGTTGCCGGCGGCGGCCACCACGAGCACGCCACGGGCGTTGGCGTAGTCGATGGCCGCGGTCAGCGCCGGGCTCATCCCCGGACCACCCCAGGACGCGTTGATGACGTCGGCGCCATGGTCGACCGCGTAGTGGATGGCCGCGGCGGCCGCGGTCGTGTCGACCGTCGACCCGTAGCCGACGACCAGCGGCATGATCTGCACGCCGGGGGCCACGCCGGCCGAACCCTCGCCGTTGCCCGCGCGGGCGCCGGCGATGCCGGCCACGCCGGTGCCGTGGGAGTTGCCGCCGGCGTTCACGATGTCGGCGCTGGCGGAGTAGAAGTTCCAGCCGTGGCAGTCGCCGACCAGGCCGTCGCCGTCGGTGTCGGAGGTCGCGCCGCAGGCCTCGCGCGGGTTGGTCCACAGGGCGCCCTGCAGATCCGGGTGGCTGGTGTCCAAGCCGCTGTCGGTGATCGCCAGGACCATGCCGGTGCCGGTGCCGGCGCGCCAGCCGGTGGGGGCGTCGACGTCGGCGCCGGCGACCGCGGTCTGGCCGTAGGCGTTCGAGCCGGTGTTGGCCAGGTGGTAGCCGTAGCGGGACCAGTACGGGTCGCTGACGGTGCCGCCGGAGAACGACGCGGACAGCGAGGGCTGGACGTCGGCTCCCGGCACGACAACGGCCAGGTCGGCCGCCGCCAGGCCGCGGGTGGCCACCAGGGCCGACCCGTCGAAGACCCGCTGCACGGTGACCACACCGGGGCTGGCCTGCAGGGCCGCGAGTTCCGCGTCGGTGACGCTGCCGGACGCGGCGGTGACCACCAGCCGGGTGAGGCCGTCACCGGCGGGACCGAGGTCGGCCACCGGCGACAGGCTGGGTGCGGCGAGTGCGAACTGGTCGATCGCGGCAGCGGTCCCGAAACCGAGTGCGGCCGTCACCACGACGGCCACGGCCCGGCGCCGGCTGATGCGGGTCCCGGCCGGCCCGAGGCGGAACCGCCCCCGGGTGACCTCGGGACGGCGGACGGACGCTGTGCCCGTGCCCCCGGTGTGTGCGCCTTGCTCGCTCATCAGCTGCCTTCGCCTCGACCCGCGGCCCGGATCGGGCCGTTCGGTCGCATCGACAGCTGCCCGGGCGTCCTGGATGCCCCGTTCGGGGGAACTTCTGCGCCGGGGCCTCAGCGCGGGACGGTGGTCCACTCGGTCGCCTGGCGGAGCGGGCTCGTGAGCACCTTGCCCCCGGCATTGCGCGGCAGCGGCGCCTCGAGCACCCGGACGAACTGCGGCACCTTGAAGTCGGCCAGCTGGGTGCGGGCGAAGGCGATCAGGTCCGGCACCAGCTCCGCGGCGGTCACACCCGGGCGGGGCAGGACGACGGCGCCCACCTTCTCCCCCATCACCGGGTCCGCGACACCGACCACCGACGGCGACCCGGTCACCGGGACCGACGGGCCGTCCAGCTCCACCACCGCAGGGCGGTCCGGGAAACGCTCGACGGTCTCCCGCAGCAGGAGGACGACATTGGGCTGCAGACCGGTGTACCGGCGGACCCCGTCGGGCGACACCCATTCTGCGCCGGACCCGGAGGCGAGCTCGGGGGAGGTCAGGCGCTGCCGTCGCGCCCGGACGGCCGCCGGCCCCTCCGCCACCAGCCGTACCCGACCGCGATGCCGAGGACGACGAAGAAGTCGATGACGTAGTGCACGGGTCCTCCTGGGCGCGGCGGTAAGGCGCGGTGATCGTGTCGGCTCCGGCCGCGCCCCGCCAGTTCCCGTCTCCCGTGGCGGGACCGTCGGCGGACGGGAACCCTGGGGCCGGCGGCCCAGTTCCGGCCGCCAGGGCACCCATGCCGGAGGCGCTGATGAGCGACCGCGAACCACACGAGATGGCCCAGGCGGCCGCCGAGACCGGGGTCAAGAAGACGCACCGGAGCTGGGACCGGGTGCTGGTCAGCGCCTTCCTCGGCGGCGCCTACATCGCGTTCGGCGCGCTCGTGGCGATCACCGTCTCCTCGGGCCTGGACCCGGCGAGGTGGGGGACGCTGCCGACGCTGTTCCTGGGTGCGGCGTTCACCCTGGGGCTGGTGCTGGTGGTCATCGCCGGGTCGGACCTGGCGACGGGCAACATGATGCTGGTCCCGCTGGGCGCGATGCGCGGGAAGCTCAGCGTGGGCGACGTCGTCCGGAACGTGACGCTGGTGCTGATCGGCAACCTGATCGGCGCCGTCTTCGTGGCCTTCTTCCTGGCCGTGCAGACCGGGGTGATCGGGCACGCCGGGGCCAGCGGGAGCGCCGGGCTGACCTACGAGCGGCTGGCCGCCATCGCCTCGGCCAAGGCGACCGGCGAGTCGCACTGGCAGGTCTTCCTGCGCGGGGTGGGCTGCAACTGGCTGGTCTGCCTGGCGGTGTGGATGTCGCTGGCGTCGAAGAGCATCTCGGGCAAGGTCCTGGTGATCTTCTTCCCGATCATGGCGTTCGTCGCGATGGGCTTCGACCACGTCGTCGCCAACATGTTCTTCCTGCCCGCCGCGATCTTCGTGGGCGTCCCGCACCTCAGCTGGGGCGACGTGCTGCTCAACTGGCTGTTCGCCGGGGTCGGCAACCTGGTCGGGGCGGTCGTCTTCGTGTCGACGTCCTACTGGTACCTGTTCCTGCGCGACGAGCCCGAGACCGCCGCGGCGACGTCGGCCCCGGACGCCGAACGCGCCTGATCAGTCGGTGGGCGCCGAGGGCGCATCGTCGTCGGCGGCTGCCCGCTGCTGCTCCTTGCGGAAGCTCAGCGACTCCGTGAGCACGTAGCCGAACAGCACGCACCACGCGAAGCTGAGGAAGGCCGCGCCCCACTGGCCGTCGACGAGCTTGAGCACGATCTGGACCAGGTTGTAGGCCAGCGCGACGCCGGCGAGCAGCTGCACCCCGATGTGGCCGAACCAGGGCGGGCGGAACGGAGTGGCGGCCATGCCCACGAGGCTAGCGACCCGAGGCCAGCCGTCCGAGCGGCGAGTGTGCGCTGAACGCCGTCTCCGGCCCGCTGAGACGACCGTGAGTGCACAGTCGGCGTCTTCGCAGGCCGCCCGTCACGGTGCGCGGCGGCCCGCGGTCGGCGAGGCTGTCCCCGTGAGCACCGAGCAGAGCACCAGCGGCTACGTCGAACCCGGCCAGGAGTACCAGCGCGACCAGAACTACATCACCGACCGGATCACCGCCGACGGCTCCGGCCGCTGGCCGGTGGAGGCCGGGCGCTACCGGCTGGTCGTCGCCCGCGCGTGCCCCTGGGCCAACCGCGCCACCATCGTCCGGCGGCTGCTCGGGCTGGAGCCGGCGATCTCCATGGGCATCTGCGGACCCACCCACGACGAGCGCAGCTGGACCTTCGACCTCGACCCCGGCGGTCGCGACCCGGTGCTCGGCTACGAGCGGCTGCAGGAGGCGTTCCTCGCCCGCGACCCGGAGTACCCGCGCGGCATCACGGTGCCGGCGATGGTCGACGTCCCCACCAAGGCGGTCGTCACCAACGACTTCGCGCAGATGACCCTGGACTTCTCCACCCAGTGGACGGCGCTCCACCGCGACGGCGCCCCGGACCTCTACCCCGAGCACCTGCGGGCCGAGATGGACGAGGTGATGCAGCGGGTGTTCACCGAGGTGAACAACGGCGTCTACCGCTGCGGCTTCGCCGGCTCCCAGGGCGCCTACGACAAGGCGTACGACCGGCTGTTCACCGCGCTGGACTGGCTCGAGGAGCGGCTGTCGACCCGGCGGTACCTGATGGGCGACACGATCACCGAGGCCGACGTCCGGCTGTTCACCACGCTGGCCCGGTTCGATCCGGTCTACCACGGCCACTTCAAGTGCAACCGGCAGAAGCTGGCCGAGATGCCGGTCCTGTGGGCGTACGCGCGCGACCTGTTCCAGACCCCGGGCTTCGGTGACACCACCGACTTCCCGCAGATCAAGGAGCACTACTACGTCGTGCACGCCGACATCAACCCGACGCGGATCATCCCGATGGGCCCGGACACCTCGAACTGGCTGACCCCGCACCGCCGCGAGGAGCTCGGCGGGAGCCCGTTCGGCGACGGCACCCCGCCCGGCCCGGTGGCCGCGGGGGAAGAGGTGCCGGCCGCGCACGGGCCGGGCGGCGTCGGCCACCGCTGACCCTCGTCTTCCCCGCGCACCGGGCACCTGGTTGGCTGGTCGACGCCCCCGGGCAGCGGTGCCCGGACCCAGTGGAAAGTGGTGCCTCAGTGGTGCACAGACTGATCGTCCAGTACGGCCAGCCGACCGATCCGGCGGCGTTCGACCGGCACTACCGGGAAGTGCACGTCGGCCTCGCGCAGGCGATCCCCGGCCTGCAGCGCTTCACCATCGGGCACCCCCGGTCGATGGACCCGAGCACCCCGGCGCCCTACCTCGTGGCGGAGCTGGACTTCGAGTCCGCCGACGCGCTGGCGAAGGGGATGGGTTCCGAGGCCGGTGCCGCCGCGGGCGCCGACGTCGCCACCTTCGCCACCGGTGGCGCCAGCATGGCCAGCTACGACGTGGACGACGTCAGCCCGGCGGGCTGAACCCTCCCCCATGTCCACCGACCGGCCGGCGCTCGCGCTCCCGACCGCCGGCCCCGACCCGTTGCCCTGGGACACCGCGCTCGCCGCGGTCCTCGGCTACGCCCGGGGCCGGCGGTCGCTGCGCTACCGCTCGCCGATCGAGCGTGAGGGCCGGTGGGTCCAGGTCGCGGCGTTCGGCTACGAGCGCTTCGACCGCCGTCCGGTGCCGACCGGCCCGCTCGGGGACGACGACGTACTCGTCGCCGAGGGGCTGCACGGCCGCCTGGACCCCGACGGCTGGTGCGCGGTACGCCGCGCACTGGACGACGTGCAGGCACGGGCCGAGGCCGTGACGGCGCACGCGGCCGGCCGGCCGTTCTGGGAGCTGCCGGACGACGAGCTCTCGGTGCTCGGCGAACCCGGCACGGTCGGCGCCGCGCTGCGGGATCTCGGCGAGCCGCCGGATCCGCACGACCGCTACGTCGTGGCCGCGCTGCACCACCGCCGTCCCGAGCTGGTGCCGCTGGTCACCCGCACCACGTGGCTGCAGGTGCTCCCGCACCTGCGCGAGGGCGACAGCGGCATCGCCGCCGTCCTGCACCGCGAGCTGCGGGCCAACGCCACGGCGTTCGCCGCGCTCGAGGAGGCCGCCGCCGAGCTCCTGACCCATCCGCTCACCCGGCTGCGCCTGCACGACCTGCTGCTCTGGCTCACCGCCACCCTCCGGCTGCCCGCCGCGGTCGCCCTCGGCCAGGACACCGAGGAGTGGCGGCGGTCCACCGCCGGGCGGGCGCCGTCGACCCCGGACCGCAGCGGTCAGGAGGGCGGCGTCCAGCCGGGGTCGCGGCCGGTCATCCCGAGCAGCCGGTCCAGCACCGGCGCCTCGTCGGGCACCGGCACCACCGGTCCGTAGATGGCGTTGCGCCCCTCGGGCATGGCCGCGGCGAACCAGACCGCGTGCTCCAGGCACCGCTGCGCCGACGCGTCGTCGACCTCGTAGGCCTCACCGATCGCGACGGCGAGGTCCCAGCCGTGCACCAGCACCTCGTTGAGCGCGACGATGCCCATCACCGCGGCCGGCAGCTCCGCGAGCCCGGCGCGGGTCATCCCCTCCCAGGCCGAGGGCTCCCGCCAGGCGGCGACCAGTTCGTCGAGCTCCCGGGGGACGCGGGCCCGCCAGTCCGCAGGCAGTGCGTCGGCGGAGGCGGCGGGCGGGTCGCCCATCGGCGTCTTCTCCGCGGCCATCCGCATACCGACCGAGAGGCCGTGCAGGTGGGCCAGCAGCGCGGCCACGGAGGTGTCGGTACAGGGCGTCGGCGCGCCGAGCTGGTCGTCGCGGACGGCTGCCACCACCCGCGCCACCTCCGCCGCCTGGGGTGCGAGGTCGAACGTCGTCGTCGTCATGCACGAAGGACCCGACGACACCGCGGAACTCATCGGCGCTCGATTATGCGACCACCTCGGGCGCGTAATGTGCGGCCATGACTGCCGACCGCCCACGCCGAGGGCGGCCGCGGGACGACTCGGTCGACGAGCGCGTGCTCGAGGCCGTGGTCGCCGAGCTGGGCGAGGCCGGAACGGCCGGGTTCAGCGTGAACGCGGTGTGCGCCAGGGCCCGGGTGGCCAAGCGCAGCGTGGCCGCCCGGTGGCCGGACCGGGGCGCGCTCATCCTGGCTGGGCTCAACAGCCTCGCCGCCGGGCTGGAACCCCCGCGCACCGGCGCGCTCGAGTCCGACCTACGCGCCCTCGCCGCCGAGATCGTGGTGATGACCGACGAGCCACGGCGCTCCGTGCTCGCCCACTGCGCGGCCGAGCTGCGGGCCCACCCCCAGTACTACCAGGCGTTCACCCGCGACTCGATCGACCGCTGCATGGCCGCGGTGCAGGACGTCCTCGTCGACGCCCGCGACCGCGGTGAGGTACGGGCCGACGTCGACCTGTCGCTCACCGCGGACTGCTTCGTCAGCGCGATCCTCGGCTCCCGGTCCTTCGGCAGCCGCGCGTTCGAGACCGCCGACGACGGCCCCGCCGCCGGCCCGCCCACCACGGCAGCACGGGCCGTGAGCCGCCACTTCATCGACATCTTCACCCGGGGCATCTGCGACTCCGCGGCCAGCGCCCCGACCCAGCGAACGGAGTCCTCCCCCGCATGAAGGCCATGCAGTTCGCCCGCACCGGCACCCCCGACGTCCTGCACCTCGCCGACGTCCCGGAGCCGCACGCCGGCCGGGGGCAGGTGCGCATCGCCGTCCGGGCGGCGGGGGTCAACCCGGTCGACTGGAAGATCCGCGGCGGCTCGACGCTGGGGGCCGTGCCGGTCCCGCTGCCGTCGGTCCCGGGCCTCGAGGCGGCCGGGATCATCGACGAGGTCGGCCCCGGCGTCGAGGGGGTCCGCCCGGGCGACGCCGTCTTCGGAGCGACGGAGCGCGCCGCGGCCGAGTTCGCCGTGCTCACCCACTGGGCGGTCAAGCCGGAGGGCATGTCGTTCGCCGAGGCCGCCGGGATCCCGATGGCCGCCGAGACCGCCCAGCGCGGGCTGTCGCTGCTCCAGGTCGGCACGGGCGACACCCTCCTGGTCAACGGCGCCGCCGGGGGTGTCGGCGTGGCCGCGGTCCAGCTCGCCCTCGCCCGGGGAGCCGAGGTGGTCGGCACCGCCAGCGCGGCGAACCAGGAGTTCCTCGCCTCCCTGGGTGCCCGGGCCACCACCTACGGCACCGGCCTGGCCGACCGGGTGCGCGCGCTGGTGCCCCGTGGCGTCAACCGGGCGCTGGACGTCGCCGGCTCAGGCGTCATCCCCGAGCTGGTGCGCCTCACCGGCAGCCCGGACCGGGTCGTGTCGATCGGCGACGCCACGGCAACCGGACACGGGGTCCGGTTCACCACCGGCGCGGAGGGCCGGTTCTTCTCGGCGCTGGGGCTGGCGGCGTCGCTGGCCTCCGGCGGCCGGTTCACCATGCCGGTCGCCCAGACCTGGCCGCTGGACCAGCTGGCCGAGGCGCACCGGTTCAGCGAGGGCGGCCACGTCCGCGGAAAGCTCGTCGTCGTCCTCGACTGAGAGCCGCCCGCTCTCGGACGGGCGGCCCTCCGCAACCCCCGCGTGGTCGGGTCGTCTCGCACAGTGGCGAACCGCCGAGTTCCGGGCGCCGCCGGACAGAGCCGCAGCGCCACGGCCGGATCCGGACGGGCACAGTGCGAATGCGGCGGTGCTGCCGGGGCGTCGCCCGTCCGGAGAGGAACGACGGATGTACGCCCGAACAGCCACCCTGCGCGGAAATCCACGAACCATCGACGAGGCGATCGCCTTCGTCCGCGACGAGTGGCTGCCGAGCACCACCGGACTCGACGGCTGCACCGGACTGTCGATGCTCGCCGGACGCCGCTCCGGCCGAGCCATCGTCACCACCGGCTGGGAGACCGAACCCACCATGCGGGCCAGCGCCGAGGGCATGCGGGGAAGCCGGGCCCGCCTCGGGAAGATCCTCGGCGCGGTCCCCGTGGTGGGGCAGTGGGAGGTCGCCGTCATGCACCGCGCCCGGCAGGCCGGCGAGCACGCCAGCTGCCGGGTGACCTGGAGCGCGCTGCCCGACCCCGCCCAGGTGGACGAGGACATCGCCACCTTCCGGATGGCCATCCTGCCCCGGATCGAGGAGCTGCCGGGCTTCTCCAGCGCCAGCCTCATGGTCGACCGGCTCTCCGGCCGGACGGTCCTGGCGGTCAACTACGTCGACGGTGCGGCGTTGCGGGCTGCCGCCCAGCGGGCCGACGCGCTGCAGGAGCAGTACGCCCGGGAGATGGGCGGGCGGATCACCGAGGTGGCCGAGCTGGGGCTGGTCATCGCCCACCTGCGCATCCCCGAGACCGTCTGAAGAAGGACCACCTCGCCCCCCACCGCGAGCTGGTGACGTGCTGGAGCGGCCACCTCGCAGGGGCCCACCGCGAGCGTGCGAGCGGTGGGGGGCGAGGTGGTCCTTCTCACACGAGCCGGGTCAGCGCCGGCCACAGCTCGTCGGGCCCGTCGGCGAGCAGGCCCTCGCCGAGCACCCGCGCCCACGCCGTCTCCGTGCCGGCCTCGTCCCGCCACGACCAGCAACGACGGGTGAGGTGGTGCAGCTTGTGCTCCTGGGTGAACCCGATGGCGCCGTGCACCTGGTGGGCCAGGCGGGCGACCACCTCGACCGCGGCCCCGGCGCGCACCTTGGCCGCCGCCGCGGCGAGCACGAGGGACTCCCCGCGCTCGGTCGCCTGCACCGCGGCGTCGACCAGCGCCGCGACCGCGGTGACCTCGCCGGCCATCTGCGCCAGCTCCATCTGGATCGCCTGGAACTTGCCCAGCGGCCGGCCGAACTGCTGCCGCTCCCCCGCGTACTGCACCGTCCAGGCCAGCACCTGCTCCAGCGCCGCCGAGAGCTGCACCGCCCGGGCCAGCGCGTACCGCGCCCGCAGCTCGGTCGCCTGCCGGTCGGTCAGCAGCGCACCGGCGGCCACGACGCCGTCGAAGACCAGCGACCCGCGCGGCTCCCCGGCCAGGTTGGCGGCGTGCGTCGTCTCCCGGCCGGTGACGTCGACCAGCGCCAGCACCGGGCCCACCGGGCTGGTCGCCAGGACGACGAGGTGGCGGGCGACCCCGGCCCAGGCCACGTCGGTCGCCGTCCCGGTCAGCGTCCAGCTCCCCGGCCCGTCGCCGTCGTCCCGTGGCTCGGCGGTGACCG
>JAOPVN010000360.1 GCA_025966175.1 Modestobacter sp.
GAGGAGTCCTTCAGCCCCCAGACGGCACCGGAGAAGGTGCTCAAGGAGGCGTACACGCTCTACCAGCGGCGGCTGCGCGAGGCCCACGCCATGGACTTCGACGACCTGATCATGACCACGGTCCACCTGCTGCAGGCCTTTCCCGACGTGGCCGAGCACTACCGCCGGCGCTTCCGGCACGTGCTGGTCGACGAGTACCAGGACACCAACCACGCCCAGTACGTGCTGGTGCGTGAGCTGGTGGGCGGGCACGGCGGGCCGGTGCCGCCGGCCGAGCTGTGCGTGGTGGGGGACGCCGACCAGTCGATCTACGCCTTCCGTGGCGCGACCATCCGCAACATCGACGAGTTCGAACGCGACTACCCCGAGGCGACGACCATCGTCCTCGAGCAGAACTACCGCTCCACCCAGCGCATCCTGCGTGCGGCCAACCAGGTCATCGCCCGCAACACCTCACGGCGGCCGAAGAACCTGTGGTCCGACGCCGGCGACGGCGAGCTGATCGAGGGCTACGTCGCCGACAACGAGCACGACGAGGCCGCCTGGGTCGCCGAGCAGATCGACGCGCTGACCGACGAGGGCCTGGCTCAGCCCAAGGACATCGCGATCTTCTACCGCACCAACAACGCCTCCCGGGTGTTCGAGGAGGTGTTCATCCGGGTCGGCATGCCCTACAAGGTCGTCGGCGGGGTGCGCTTCTACGAGCGCCGCGAGGTGCGCGACGCGCTGGCCTACCTGAAGGTCGTGGCCAACCCGGCCGACGTCGTCAGCCTGCGCCGGGTGCTGAACACCCCCAAGCGCGGCATCGGCGAGCGGGCCGAGTCGGCGGTCGAGCGGTTCGCCGACCGCGAGCGGATCCCGTTCGCCAGCGCGCTGCGCCGGGCGTCGGAGGTGGGTGAGCTGGCCACCCGCTCGCTCAAGGCGATCCAGGAGTTCGTGGCGCTGCTGGAGGAGTTCGAGCAGCTGGTCGAGACCGGTTCCGGTCCGGCCGCGCTGCTGGAGAGCATCCTGGACCGCACCGGCTACCTGACCGAGCTCTCGGCGAGCACCGACCCGCAGGACGAGGGGCGGGTCGACAACCTCAACGAGCTGATCTCGGTCGCCGCCGAGTTCGAGGCCGGCTCACCGGGCGGAACGGTCACCGACTTCCTCGAGCAGGTCTCGCTGGTCGCCGACGCCGACCAGATCCCGGTCACCGGCGACGACGCCGGGGTGGTGACGCTGATGACCCTGCACACCGCCAAGGGGCTGGAGTTCCCGGTCGTCTTCCTCACCGCCCTCGAGGACGGCGTGTTCCCGCACATGCGGGCGCTGGGTGACCCGCGGGAGCTCGAGGAGGAGCGGCGGCTGGCCTACGTCGGCATCACCCGGGCGCAGCAGCGGCTGTTCCTCTCCCGCGCGACCGTGCGCACCAGCTGGGGCCAGCCGGCGTACAACCCGCCGTCCCGCTTCCTGGACGAGCTGCCGGCCGACGCCGTCCACTGGGCGCGCACCGAACCCGTGCACTCCGCGCCGATGGGCTCCGCGCAGGCCAGGGTGGCCGCCACCGGCCTGTCCGCCGGTGGCCTGCGCGGAGGTGTGGGCAACCGCCCGGTGATCAGCGTGGACGTCGGCGACCGGGTCAGCCACGACGCGTTCGGTCTCGGCACCGTCGTGGAGATCAACGGCGTCGGGGACAAGGCCCAGGCGACCGTCGACTTCGGGTCCGGCGGCACCAAGCGCCTGGTGCTGCGGTACGCGCCGCTCGTCAAGCTCTGACCGGTCGCCGGGCTCAGCCCGGCTGGTCGGCGCTGCGCGCGTAGGGCCAGCAGCCGGGACGGCGTGTCGTCGGGGCCGATGGTCAGCCGGACGTGTGGACGGCGGGCTCCGGCCGGGTCGGCTCGAGCAGGGCGCGCAGCGCGGCGCGGGCGTATCCGCGGCGCCGGAAGGCCGGGTCGACGGCGTAGCCGATCTGCACCATCCCGGCGTCGTCCGGCGGGCCGTGGTGGCCGGCGCGGCCCACGGCGAGCCGTCGGTCGACGTCCCCGATGACCTGGGTGACCCAGGCTGTGTCCGAGGGGGACTGGGCCAGCTGCCGGGCACTCCGCCGCCAGACCGAGCGCCAGTCGGACCCGGCGAAGTACGCCGACAGCGACACCGGGCTGAGCCGGTCGGCCACAGCCAGGTCATCGGCCGCGAGGGCGGAGAAGGCGGCAGCGCTCAGCGGGAGGAGCCGCACGTCCGGTCCGGCCGGGTGCGCGGGCACGGTCTTCCCGCCGGGCGACGGCTCAGCTGACGGACAGGCCGCGCTCGGTCAGCCATTCCTCGGGGTCGGTCGGCTTGCCGTTCATGCCGCCGGTGTGGATCTCGAAGTGCAGGTGCGGGCCGGTCGACTGGCCCTGGTTGCCGACCTTGGCGATCTGCTCGCCGGCGGAGACGACGTCCCCGGCCGCGACGTTGTAGTACCGCATGTGGCCGTAGATCTCGACGTTGCCGTCGGCGTCCTGGATGTAGACGGCGTTGCCGTAGCCCGAGGCCGGGCCGGCGCGCAGCACGACCCCGTCGGCCGCGGCGTAGATCGGGGTGCCGAGCGGAGCGGCCAGGTCGATGCCCCAGTGCATGGTGCCCCAGCGCTGGCAGAAGCAGGTGGTCAGCCGGCCGTCGGTGGGCACCACGAAGTCGGGTTCGCGGGCGGCGCGGGAGGCGGCGATCTCGCTGAGCCGGGCCTGCGCCTCGGCCTGGCTGATCTCACCGCGGGCGCCGGCCACGTCGATGCCGCCGGAGAAGCTGGCGTCGGAGACACCCAGGCCGTAGTCCAGGCCGGAGGCCACCGGGGAGGCGTCGGTGCCGCCGAACCCGCCGAGCAGGGCGGTCAGCACGGCGCCGATCACGGCGGCGGCGAGCAGCAGCGGGGCGCGGCGGCCGGGCGGGCGGCGCAGCGGGGGGCGGA
>JAOPVN010000390.1 GCA_025966175.1 Modestobacter sp.
ACCGGCGGCGGCCGCGGCCACCACGCCGGGCAGCCAGGCATCGCGCGCCGCCAGCCGCTCGAGCAGCTGGGTCACGTAGCGGTTCCGCACGGCGTCGGCCGGCTCGTCGGGCAGCGGGCCCTCCAGCCAGGAGTCGGGCACCTGGGCGAGGACCTCGGTGAGCATCGACCGGGTGACCTGCGGAGCGAGGGCGGCGTCGGCGGCCGAGACCTCCGGGTCGCACTCGACCAGCGCGTGCTGCGCGGCGTCGTACGCGCGGCTGACCGCCGCGGCCGCGCCGGGCCAGTTGTGATGGAACGTCAGCGCAGCGCCGTGGTCGATCAGGTACAGCCGGCCGTGCCAGAACAGCATGTTCGGGTTGCGCCAGGACCGGTCCACGTTGCCGACCAGCGCGTCGAACCACAGCACCCGGCCGGCCAGCTCGGCGTCCACCTGGGCCGCCCCGGCCTCGAAGTCGAGCGCGCCGGGCAGGTAGTCCATCCCGAGATTCACCCCGGCGGAGTTGCGCAGCAGCTCCTGGACCTCCTGGTCCGGCTCGCCCACCGCGAGCTCGGGGGCGACCTGCGCGGTGACCAGCGCGGGTACCGGCAGGGCCAGCCGGCGGGCCAGCTCACCGCAGATGACCTCGGCGGTCAGCACCTTCACGCCCTGGCCGGCGGCCCGCCACTTCACCACGTAGGTGCCCAGGTCGTCGGCCTCCATGAGCCCCGGCAGCGAGCCACCCTCGCGCAGCGGGGTGACGTAGCGGGTGGCGGTGACGGCGGCGAGCACAGTGCGCCGGACCCTACCGGGAGCGGCGTCCAGGCCCGGGGAGACTGACCCGGTGGGACTCCTCCGCCGCACGACGCTCGAGCAGCTGACCGACGCACCGTTCACCTACGCGGAGGTCGGCGCGACTCGGGACGGCGATCTGCCGGCGGGCTACGACCACGTCGAGCGCGCCCACGTCGTCGGCTCCGGACGGGCGGACTTCGACCGGGCAGCGGCCGCGGTGTTCCGCTGGACGGCGCAGCGCGGAGCGGGGCTGCGGATCCTGGCCAGTGGCCCGGCGAGCACCCCGGGCACCGTCGTCCTGATGACGGCCGGGCTGACGCGGCTGGGGCTGGACATCCCCTGCCGGGTGGTGTGGGTCGTCGACGAGCCGGACCGGCGGGGCTTCGGCTACGGCACGCTCCCCGGACACCCGGAGAGCGGCGAGGAGTCCTTCGTCGTCTCGCTGCGGCCGGACGGCGAGGTCGTCTACGAACTGCGCGCCTTCGCCCGGCTGGCCACCCGGCTGTCCCGGCTGGGCGCACCGGTCAGCCACCGGGTGCAGACCCTGGCCCTGGACCGGTACGTGGCCGCCGTCCGGAAGGCCGCAGCGGGCTGAGCGTCAGGCGCCGGCGGCGGCGCGTTCCTCCTCGATCATGTCCTTGCTGCGCACCAGCCGGAGCAGGGTGACCACCAGCAGGCCGCCGGCCATGTTGAGCAGGGTCGTGTACCAGAACCAGGCCAGCCAGTCGCCGTAGCCGAACGGCGCACCCGCGTGCAGCGCCGCGAACACGATCAGCGAGTCCAGGATCGAGTGGAACAGCTGCAGACCGGCGAGCACCAGCGCACCGGCGACCGCCGCGGCGATCTTGGCCGGGTCCGACGTCGTGCCGTGCTGCATGCGGGTCATCAGGGTGATCGCGATGCCGGCGAGGAAGGCGAGCGACGCCGACTGCAGGGTCAGCGGCGAGTCCACGAAGTGCGTCGCGCTCTGGACCGCGGTGTCCCGCAGCTCCGGGAACGCCCGCACGACCAGCCACATGAACAGCCAGCCGCCGACCAGGTTCCCGGCCAGGGTGCCGGCCCACAGCTTGCCCAGCTGGGCGACGCGGGCCCGCCCGGCGACGACGGCGGTGACCGGGACCAGGAAGCCCTCGGTGAACAGCTCGCTGCGGGCGAGCACCAGGGCGATGAAGCCGACCGAGAAGGCCAGCCCGGCCAGCAGGTGGCTGCCGGTCTCGGCGTACACGGCGAACAGCAGCAGGACGCCGGTCGCCACCTCGATCCCGCCGGCCAGGCCGGTCGTGACCACCTCGCGCCAGGTTCGGTGCAGCCGCTGGGCGCCCTCGCTGACGATCGTGTCGAAGGCATCCTGGAGCTGGTCCTCGGTCGGGCCCTCGCTGTCCCCGAGCTCCTGGCGGGCGGTGTCCACGGTGCCTCCTGCGACGACGGCCGGGTTCCTGGTGGGCCGCGGTCCGGCGGCCACCTACCCACGCAGCTGCGACTCAGACGTCGCGGCGCACCAGCAGGACGGCGGCGGGCCCGGTAGCGCCCCGCACCGCGCAGACACGCTGCGCGACCGACCGATCGCAGCGTGATGGCGCATGCCACCGAGCGGAAGGCGGGTTTCCCCATGATCAGCAACCGGGTAGCCGACGCTGACCCCGACCTCCCAGACCCAGGAGTGGCTCATGGCCCCCCAGCGCCAGCCCGACCAGTCCGCACCGAAGACGGTTAGCCCCACCGGCGTCTCCTACGAGGGCCCCAAGCAGGGCCGGGATCCGCGCGCCCAGGCCGGCGAGTTCCTCACCTCGGCCCAGGGGGTCCGCCTCCCCGACACCGACCACTCGCTGAAGGCCGGCCCGCGCGGCCCGGTGCTCCTGGAGGACTTCCACCTCCGCGAGAAGATCATGCACTTCGACCACGAGCGGATCCCGGAGCGCGTGGTGCACGCCCGCGGCGCCGGCGCGCACGGGGTCTTCACCGCCTACGGCAGCGCCGAGGGCGTCACCAAGGCCGCGGTGCTGGCGGAGAAGGGCCTGGAGACTCCGGTGTTCGTCCGGTTCTCCACGGTGCTCGGTTCGCGCGGCTCCGCCGACACCGTTCGGGACACCCGTGGTTTCGCGACGAAGTTCTACACGAAGGAAGGGACCTGGGACCTGGTCGGCAACAACATGCCGGTCTTCTTCATCCAGGACGCCATCAAGTTCCCGGACATCATCCACGCGGCCAAGCCGCACCCGGACCGGGAGATCCCGCAGGCGCAGTCGGCCCACGACACCTTCTGGGACTTCGTCACCTTGCACACCGAGGCCACCCACCACACGATCTGGAACATGAGCGACCGGGGCATCCCGCGCTCGTACCGGACCATGGAGGGCTTCGGCGTCCACACCTTCCGGCTGGTGAACGCCGCCGGTGAGACGTCGCTGGTCAAGTTCCACTGGAAGCCCAAGCTCGGCGTGCACTCCCTCACCTGGGAGGAGGCGCAGATCGCCGCCGGCGTCGACCCCGACTTCCACCGCCGGGACCTCTACGACGCGATCGAGGCCGGGGCGTTCCCCGAGTGGGAGCTCGGCATCCAGGTCATGCCGGACACCGAGGACGAGACCTTCGAGGGGATCGACCTGCTGGACCCGACCAAGATCGTGCCCGAGGAGCTCTGCCCGGTGCAGCCCATCGGGAAGCTGGTGCTCAACGGCAACCCGACGAACTTCTTCGCCGAGGTCGAGCAGGTCGCCTTCCACACCGGGCACCTCGTGCCCGGCATCGAGCCGACCAACGACCCGCTGCTGCAGGGCCGCAACTTCTCCTACCTGGACACCCAGCTGACCCGGCTCGGCGGGCCGAACTTCACCCAGATCCCGATCAACCGGCCGCACGCGCCGGTGAACGACAACTCCCGGGACGGGTTCCACCAGCAGGCTGTGTACGAGGGTCTGGCGCCCTACAAGCCCAACAGCGTCGACGACGACACCCCGGCGATCGCCGATGCCGACCACGGCGGCTACGTCAACGTCCCGCGGCGGGTGGCGGGGGAGGTCGGCCGGTTCGCGCCGGCGTCCTTCGACGACCACTTCTCGCACGCCGCGCTCTTCTACGCCAGCCTCTCCGAGCCGGAGAAGGTGCACGTCACCGAGGCGTACACCTTCGAGCTGGGCAAGGTCTACGAGAAGGCGATCAAGGAGCGGGCACTGACCGTGCTGGCCAAGATCGACGCCGAGCTGATGGAGAAGGTGGCCGCCGGACTGGGGCTGCCCGCGCCGAAGGCCGACCCGGTCGAGCACCTCGCCCCCTCCCCCGCGCTGGCGCAGGTGACCGGTGAGTCCTACCCGATCGACGGCCGGATCGTCGGCATCGTCGCCGGGCCGGACGCCGACCTGGCCGGGGTCACGGCGCTGCGCGAGGCGCTGGAGGCCGCCGGTGCGGTGGCCAAGGTGATCGCGCCCGTCGGTGGCGAGCTCGGGTCCGGCAAGGGCATGGAGATCGTCGAGCGGACGTTCGTCACCGCGCGATCGGTGGAGTTCGACGCCGTGGTCATCGCCGACGGCGCGCCCAAGGAGAAGAACATCAAGGCGGTCGTCCTGCTGCACGAGGCGTTCCGTCAGCTCAAGGCGTTCGGCACCTGGGGAGACGGCGCCGACGTGCTCACCGCCGCCGGCATCGACACCTCCGCTCCCGGGGTGCTGAATGCCGACAGCGGTGCGGCCCTGGCCGCGGACCTCATCGCCGCGATGAGCCTGCACAAGGTCTGGGAGCGCGAGCCCTCGGTGATGGCGAGCGCGGCGCCCCCGGCCGCCTGAGCGCCCGCAGTTGCGACCCGCCGGTGCCCACGGGTGCCGGCGGGTCGCCCGCCGGTCGGTCCCCATGCCCCACCGGTTCAGCGCGGCGGGGTCCGATCCCGGCG
>JAOPVN010000405.1 GCA_025966175.1 Modestobacter sp.
CGCGGACTCGGGCTACCTCACCCGCCGGCTGGTCGACGTCTCGCAGGACGTCATCATCCGCGAGGAGGACTGCGGCACCGACCGCGGCGTGATCATGCCGATCGGCACCGTCATCGACGGCAAGGTCACCCGTGACGCGCACGTGGAGACCAGCGTCTACGCCCGCGCCCTGGCCGCTGACGGGGTCGCCGGGGACGGAACGGTCATCGCCCAGGCCAGCGCCGACCTGGGTGACGTGCTCATCGCCGCCCTGATCGACGCCGGTGTGGCCGAGGTCAAGGTCCGCTGCGTGCTCACCTGTGAGTCGCTGCTGGGCACCTGCGCCACCTGCTACGGCCGTTCACTGGCGTCGGGCAAGCTGGTCGACGTCGGCGAGGCCGTCGGCATCATCGCCGCCCAGTCGATCGGTGAGCCCGGTACGCAGCTGACGATGCGCACCTTCCACACCGGTGGTGTGGCCGGTGCCGACATCACCCACGGTCTGCCGCGTGTGGTCGAGCTCTTCGAGGCGCGTGTCCCCAAGGGCAAGGCGCCGATCGCGGAGCTCGCCGGCACCGTCCGGATCGAGGACAGCGAGCAGTTCCGCAAGCTGACCATCACTCCGGACGACGGTTCCGAGGAGGTCGTCTACGAGAAGCTGTCGCGGCGATCGCGGCTGCGGGTCGAGGACGGCGCGCACGTCGAGGTCGGGGAGCAGCTCACCGAGGGTGCAGTGGACCCGCACGAGGTGCTGCGGATCATGGGCCCGCGCGAGGTGCAGCTGCACCTGGTCCGCGAGGTCCAGGAGGTCTACCGCAGCCAGGGTGTGTCGATCCACGACAAGCACATCGAGGTGATCATCCGGCAGATGCTGAAGCGGGTGACCATCATCGACTCGGGTGCGACGGAGTTCCTGCCCGGGGCGCTGGTCGAGCGGACGCTGTTCGAGACCGAGAACCGTCGGGTGGTCGCCGAGGGTGGCGAGCCCGCCTCGGCCCGTCCGGTGCTGATGGGGATCACCAAGGCGTCGCTGGCGACGGAGTCGTGGCTGTCCGCAGCCTCGTTCCAGGAGACGACCAAGGTGCTCACCGACGCCGCGATCCAGGGCAAGAGCGACAGCCTGCTCGGGCTCAAGGAGAACGTGATCATCGGCAAGCTGATCCCGGCCGGTACCGGGATCAGCCGCTACCGGAACATCACGGTCGAACCCACCGAGGAGGCGCGCGCCGCCGTCTACACCATGGCCGGCTACGACGACGGGCAGTACTACAGCCCGGACGTCTTCGGTCAGGGCACGGGCGAGGCAGTCCGGCTCGAGGAGTACGACTGGCGCTGACGCGCTGAATGAGTGACAGAAGGGCCCCGGGAGCTCAGGCTCCCGGGGCCCTTCTGCGTTCCGCCGGCTGTCACGTGACGGAACAGGGCGGGGGTCCCGGCCCCTCGCGCGTCAGCCCGCCAGGCGGCGCATGGTCTCCACCGTCCTGAGGCGGCTCTCCCGGCTGTCGTCCATCGGCTGCAGGTTGATCGTGGTGACCCCGGCCTCGGCGAAGGCGGCGATCCGTTCGGCGACGTAGGACTCCGGCCCGATCAGTGAGGTGGCGCGCACCAGGTCCTCGGGGACGGCCGCGGCCGCCTCGTCCTTGCGCCCGGCCAGGTACAGCTCCTGGATGGTCTCCGCCTCGGCCTCGTAGCCGTAGCGGCGGGCCAGGTCGTTGTAGAAGTTCTTGCCCTTGGCGCCCATGCCGCCGACGTAGAGCGCGACCCCCGGCCGCACGGCCTCGATGAGGTGCTCGACGTCCTCACCGATCGCCACCGGCACCCCGACGACGACGTCCAGCTCGCCCAGCGCCGCGTCCCGCTTGGCCTTGCCCGCGGCCAGTGAGGCGCTCCAGACGTCGGCGGCCCGCTCAGGGTGGAAGAAGATGGGCTCCCACTTCTCGGCGATCTCCGCGGCGAGCTCCACGTTCTTCGGGCCGAGGGCGGCCAGCAGCACGGGGATCCGCTCGCGGACCGGGGTGTTGATGAGCTTGAGCGGCTTGCCCAGCCCGGTGCCCTGGTCGGCCGGCAGCGGCACGGTGTACTTCTTGCCCTCGTGGACCAGTCGCTCCCGGCGCCACACCTGGCGGCAGATCTCCACGACCTCGCGGGTGCGCTGCAGCGGGGCGTCGTAGGGCACCCCGTGCCAGCCCTCGATCACCTGCGGACCCGAGGCGCCGAGGCCCAGGGTGAAGCGGCCGCCGGACACGAAGTCCAGCCCGGCGGCGGTCATCGCGGTCAGCGTCGGGGTGCGGCTGTAGATCGGGAGGATGCCGCTCATCAGCTCCACCCGCTCGGTCACCGCCGCCAGGTAGCCGAGCTGGCTGACCGCGTCGAAGGTGTAGACCTCGGCGACCATCGCGACGTCGAGCCCGGCGGACTCCAGGTCGCGGATCTCCGCCGCCGTCTCCTTGAAGTCCCCGCTGTAACTGGCCTGGATCCCGATGCGCACGCGCCCTCCTCGGCGTTCGTGGCGCCCTCGTCGGCGCCACTGGCGGCGACGGTAACGGCCCGCTCCGGCGGTCCGCGCCCGGGGAGGTGGGGAGCGGGGGGAGGGTCAGAGCGGGCGGACGGGGCCGATCACGTGGGTGACCACGCGGACGCCGTCCACGTCGGGCGGCACCCGGCTGCCGGCCCCGGCCTCGGTGAGGTCGACCCGGACGACGTAGTCGGCGTCCTGGCGCGCCAGTCCGACCGCCGCGACGCCGGGGTCGGCCGCGAAGCGATCGGCCAGGGTCCGCTTGGCGGCCCGGGCGGTGGCACGGTCGGTCATGGCCCCATGGTGCCTCCCGCGGGGGCGCCTGACGAGGGTCCACGCCCTGCGGCCCCGTGCAGGGGCCCGCCGCGAGCTAGCGAGTGGTGGGGGGCACGGGGTCCTTCAACCACTCCACGCCGAGGCTGCGCAGCACGGTGGGCAGCGGGTTGGCGAAGGTGACCCCGCCGCCGGCGCTGCCGCCCTCCGCCGAACCGGCGAACAGCAGCCCCAGCGGCGCCCGGTCGCGGCTGCGCCAGATGACGGAGCCGCTGTCCCCTCCCGCGCTGAAGGCGCCGGTCAGGCCCTCGATCTCCACCTGGTCGTCGAACGTGTGCACGCCGTCGTCGTACTGCACCCCCACGCCGTCCACCTCGACGGCGGTGATCCGGCCCCGCGTGTGACCCGTCGTGCGCCCCAGCTTCTCCACCAGCTCCTCGGGGTCGACGTCGTCGAACGCCGCGACGGCCGGCAGCAGTGCGCCCCCGGGGTAGGCCGTCGGATCGGCCGGCACGCCGTGGTCGAGCGCTGCCACCGCGGCGTCGACGAGGTTGCCGGGATCGGCGTGCAGCCGGACGAACGCGCCCAGCGCGCCGATCCGGTCGGCCGTGGTGCCCCCGTCAGCGACGCCGGGCTGCAGGGCGGGGTCGCCCTCGGACCCGGCGTCCCCGGCGGCGAGCACGTGGTTGTTGGACAGCACCAGCAGCCCGTCGGTGCCCGGGCGGCGGACGAACCCGCCGAGGGTGCCCGCGGTGACGTCGGGGTGGCTGATCGACACCCCCGGCCGGAGGGGGCGCACCCGGTGCTGCAGCTCGGCGGGCGACCAGCCGGTGGCGGCGGGAAGCGGGCGAACCGGCCCGATCACCCGGACGTCGACCTCCTCGCGAGCGGCGCCGTCCAGACCGGAGAGGATCACGTCGGCGTCGATCCGGTCGATCAGGCGGATCGCCAGGTGCACCTGCTCGGGGCCGACCGGGGCCAGGCCGAGGGCCACCCCGCTCCACCGGGTGACGTGGCCGACGGCGCTCGCGGTGGCGGCCGGTGCCTCGCTGAGCCGCCGGGACAGCCGGGCCTTCAGTTCGCGGGCGGTGTCGGGGAGCACGAGGTACCTCCGGGGAGAGGTCGGGCAGCGGGTCGTGAACGGTTCGCCACCGACCGTAGGGCGGGGTGCCGACAGGAGCCACGTGGCACGGGACAGCTGGGACCGGCCCGCGACCTGCGCGCGTGCCCTTCGCACTTCCTCATCTGCGTCGCACTCGGGTACCTTCGCCCGCAGGACCCCCGGGCGGGCTGCAGGCGTCCGTGCGGGGAACGGTCCACCACCGTTCGCGGTTGGCTCGAGCAGACCGGTCGACCCGGTGCTCGGACCACATGTCGACCCGGCTTTGACCGCGTCGACGGGGCCGGGTACTGTGGTCAGCTGTGCCCAGGATGTCCTGGGCCTGCTCCCGTTCGCGGTGCACTTGGTCGTCCACCGGTCCACTGGACCGGCTGGGAACCGGGGGCCACCACTCCCGTCTTTGACGGGTCCCACTGCAAGGTGGGGTGGCCGTGCCGAGTCGCGAGGGGCGACGAGTCCGGCTCGATCAGCTGGCCGGTTCTCGCGAAGGGCGACACGCCCGACCGCGGGGGCCGGACGGTAGGTCACGGCCAGAATCGGACAGGCCGGGCGACCGGGCACACGACAGCACCGCACCACATCCGGAGCACGACCCAGCGCAGGTAGGAGATCCAGGCCGCCCATGCCCACGATCAACCAGCTGGTCCGCAAGGGCCGCGAGGACAAGGTCGAGAAGACCAAGACCCCGGCGCTGAAGGGGTCCCCTCAGCGCCGCGGGGTGTGCACGCGTGTGTACACCACGACGCCGAAGAAGCCGAACTCGGCGCTGCGCAAGGTCGCTCGCGTCCGGCTCACCAGCGGCATCGAGGTGACCGCCTACATCCCCGGCGTCGGTCACAACCTGCAGGAGCACTCCATGGTGCTCGTGCGCGGCGGCCGGGTGAAGGACCTCCCCGGCGTGCGCTACAAGATCATCCGCGGCTCGCTGGACACCCAGGGCGTCCGCGGCCGCAAGCAGGCGCGCAGCAAGTACGGCGCGAAGAAGGAGAAGAGCTAATGCCGCGCAAGGGCCCCGCGCCGAAGCGTCCGCTCGTCGTCGACCCGGTCTACCAGTCCCAGTTGGTCACCCAGCTGGTGAACAAGGTGCT
>JAOPVN010000411.1 GCA_025966175.1 Modestobacter sp.
TCGCGGCGAACGGTCACGGCGACGGCGCGGACTCACGGGCCTCCGCGGCGTCCGTCGGCGCATCTGGTGGGATCGGCGCATGACCGACCCGATCCGGCTGTCCGCCCGCACGCTGGGGACCGGTGGACCGCGGGTCGTCTTCGTGCACGGCCTGTTCGGTCAGGGCCGCAACTGGACGACGATCGCCAGGAAGCTGGCCGAGGACGGCCACCGGGTCAACCTGCTCGACCTGCCCAACCACGGGCACTCGCCGTGGACGGACCGGGTGGACTACCTGGACATGGCCGACCTGGTCGCCGCAGAGTTCGAGGGGTTCGGCGAGCCGGTGACCCTGGTCGGGCACTCGATGGGCGGCAAGGTGGCGATGCAGCTGGCGCTGCGCCGGCCGGAGCTGCTGCGCGCCCTCGTCGTCGTCGACATCGCGCCCACCGACTACCCGGAGAACGGCGGCCGCACCGAGGACCCCGACGAGGAGGCGTCCCCCTTCGCCGCGTTCATCGCCGCGATGCAGGCCATCGACCTCGACCAGCTGCAGAGCCGGGAGGAGGCGGACGACGCGCTGCGCGCCGCCGTCCCGAGCACGATGGTCCGGTCGTTCCTGCTGCAGAGCCTGGTGCGGGACGGCATCGGGGCCGACGGCGGTTGGCGCTGGCGGCTGAACCTGGAGACGCTGGCCCGCGACCTGGGCGAGCTGCGCCGCTTCCCCGACCCGCCGGCCGGCGCCACCTTCGACGGCCCGGTGCTGTGGATCGCCGGCGCCAACTCCACCTACGTGCTCGACCGGGACCGGCCGCGGATGGACCAGCTGTTCCCGGCGACCCGGTTGGTGCGGATCAAGAACGCCGGGCACTGGGTGCACTCCGAGCAGCCGGAGGTCTTCCTGGAGACGGTGCGCCGGTTCCTGCAGCAGGTGGAACGCTGACGCGGGGTGGTGCCGACGCGCTGCGCCGGCACCACCCCGACGACTAGACGAACACCCCGGCGATCAGCACGAGCACCAACCCGGTGACCGAGATCAGCGTCTCCATCGCCGACCAGGTCTTCAGGTTCTGCACCACGCTGACCCCGAAGTACTCCTTGACCAGCCAGAACCCGGCGTCGTTGACGTGCGAGAAGAACAGCGATCCGGCGCCGATGGCGAGCACCAGCAGCGACGTCTCCCCGGTGGACAGCTGGGCGGCCAGCGGTGCCAGCACGCCGGAGGCGGTCACGGTCGCGACCGTCGCCGATCCGGTGGCCAGTCGGATGAGGACGGCGACCACCCAGGCCAGCAGCAGCACCGAGACCGAGCTGTCCTGCACCGCATCGGCGATGACCGTGCCGATGCCGGTGTCGATGAGGGTCTGCTTGAACCCGCCGCCGGCCGCGACGATGAGCAGGATGCCGGCGATCGGCGGCAGCGACTTCTCCAGCGAGCCGGAGACCTGCCGCAGGTCCATGCCGGAGCCGCGGCCAAAGGTCACCATGGCCACCAGGACGGCGAGCAGCAGCGCGATCATCGGGGTGCCCAGGAAGTCCAGCACCGTGCGGACGGCGTGGCCCTCCGCCGCGAAGATGTCCGCCAGCGCCTTGCCCATCATCAGCACGACCGGCAGCAGGACGGTGAACAGCGTGACCCCGAAGGAGGGGCGGGGCCCACCGACGGCGTCGTCCCCGGCAGCACCGGTGCTGGTGCTGCCGGAGCCCCTGCCGCCGACGGAGGCGAGCTGCGCCTCCCGCTCGGTGACGAAGGTGGCCGGCGCGGCCACGTCGACCCACCGGGCGGCGAACCGGGCGAACAGTGGGCCGGCGACCACGATGGTCGGGATCGCGATCAGCACGCCGAGGCCCAGGGTGATGCCCAGATCGGCGCCGAGGGCGTCGATGGCGACCAGCGGGCCGGGGTGCGGCGGCACCAGGCCGTGCATGACCGATAGGCCGGCCAGCGCCGGGATGCCGACGGCCATCAGCGACAGGCCGGAACGGCGCGACACCAGCAGGATGACCGGCATCAGCAGGACCAGGCCGATCTCGAAGAACATCGGCAGCCCGATGAGCGCACCGACCAGGGCCATGGCCCACGGCAGGGCGCGGGCACTGGCCCGGCCCACGATGGTGTCCACGATCTGGTCGGCTGCGCCGGAGTCGGCGAGCAGCCGGCCGAACATCGCGCCCAGGGCGATGAGCAGACCGACGCCGGCCACCGTGGAGCCGACCCCGGTGGAGAAGCTGGCCGCGGTGTCGGCCATCGGCCGGCTGGCGATGGCGCCGACGACCAGCGAGCCGATGGTCAGCCCGAGGAACGGATGGATCTTGAAGCGGGTGATCAGCAGGACGATCACCGCAATGCCCACCAGGGCGGCGAGGACGAGTTGTCCGGTGCCCGAGGCGGGGACGACGGGGTCGGCCGCGGCGGCCAGCGCGCTCACTGGCCGGCTCCGACCAGGACGGCGGACGCCGTGCCGGCCAGGGCCCGCCGGGCGGCCGCGACCACGTCACTGACGGGGGCGGCCAGGTCGGCCACGCACCCCGTCTCGTCCGGTGCCAACGGTTCGAGCAGGGCGAACTGGGAGGCGACCAGGGATGCGGGCATGAAGTGGTCGGTGCGTTCGGCGACCCGGGCGGTGGTGACCTGGGAGTCGCCACTCAGGTGCAGGAAGAACGCGCCCGGCGCCTGCTCGCGCAGCAGGTCGCGGTAGGTCCGGCGCAGCGCGGAGCAGCTGACCACCCCACCGGCGGGGTGGTCGGCGAGCCAGCTGCCCACGGCCTGCAACCACGGCAGCCGGTCGGCGTCCTCGAGCGGCTGGCCGGCGGCCATCTTGGTGACGTTGGCCTGCGGGTGGAAGTCATCGGCATCGGCGTAGGGCAGGCCGAGGTCGTCGGCCAGGGCGCGGCCGACGGTGGTCTTCCCTGCCCCGGCCACCCCCATCACCACGACCAGGTACGGGGGACGGTTCTGGTGCACAGCGCTCCTCCTCGAGCGTCGGTGGTTCAACGAGGCGAGGGTCACAGTCTCGTCATACGAAAGCAAGACTCCGAGATCAATACGTAATACTTATGAGGTTGGCGGGCGCGGGCAGAATGGCCGCGTGAGCGACGCGAGCCCTGCCGGGACCCCCGACCTGCACGCCGATGTGCTGGAACGACTGGGCACCGACCTGGTGGCCGGCCGGCTCGCCGACGTCAGCGACCTGCGCCTGGAGCTGGTCGAGGAGCGCTACGGCATCTCCCGCACCGCCGCGCGCGAGGTGGTCCGGGTCCTGGAGGCGATGAGCGTGCTCAGCAGCCGGCGCCGGGTGGGGATCACGATCCGCCCGCGGTCCGAGTGGAACGCCCTGGACCCGCGGCTGATCCGCTGGCGGCTGGCCGGCGCAGAGCGGGCCGACCAGCTCCGCGCGCTGTCCGAGCTGCGCACGGCCGTCGAACCGGTCGCCGCCGCGCTGGCCGCCCGGCACGCCACGCCGGAGCAGTGCGGCGAGCTGACGGCCGCCGTGATCGGCATGTCGGTGACCGGGCAGGCCGGCGACCTGGAGGCCTACCTGGCCCACGACGTCCGCTTCCACGCGGTGCTGCTGCAGGCCTCCGGCAACGAGCTGTTCGCCAGCCTCACCGACGTGGTCGCCGAGGTGCTGGCCGGGCGCACCCACCACGACCTGATGCCGGCGCGGCCGGAACCGGCGGCCATCCGGCTGCACGGTGACGTCGCCGAGGCTGTGGCCACCGGCGACGCGGCCCGCGCCGACGCGGCGATGCGCGGGATCCTCGCCGAGGCGCTGACGGCGATGCAGCGCGCCTTCCCGGCGCCCGTCCCCGCCGACGCGGCGGTGCAGCGGTGAGCACCTGGCCGCGGCCGGTGCCGCTCATCGGTGACGACACCGCCGCCTCCGAACGCGCCGCCGATCCCGCCGGCTGGGCCCTGCCCGCCGAGGACCGGGCCGGGCTCTACCGGGCGATCGGCGCCCGCCGCGACGTCCGCCGGTACCGCCCGGACCCGGTGCCCGCCGACGTCCTCACCCGGGTGCTGGGCGCCGCCCACCAGGCACCGTCGGTCGGGCACAGCCAGCCGTGGCGGTTCGTCGTCGTCCGGGACCCCGACCTGCGCGACCGGGCCGCCGTCCTCACCGACCGTGAGCGGCTCCGTCAGGCGGCCCAGCTCGATGCCGAGGCCGGGGCCCGGTTGCTGGACCT
>JAOPVN010000413.1 GCA_025966175.1 Modestobacter sp.
GTGTGCAGCGCCAACGCGTGCCCGTCCCGGTGCACCAGCCCGGCCCGGGCCAGCCGGCGCGCGGCCAGGGCGACGTCCTTGAGCGAGAGCCCGGTGGCGTCCGCGACCTCCTCGATGGTCCCCGCGCCGAGCGCGAGAGCCGCGACGACCTTCAGCCGTACCGGGTCGGCGAGCAGCCCGACGATGGTCCCGGCCTCCATGCTCCGACGGTAACTGCGCCGGTCGGGGAATCGCCGCTGCCCCCACGGGGTAGGCCGGGGGCATGGTCAGCCCGATCGACATCCAGAAGGCCCTCGGTGGCATGGACTACCCGGCGACGAAGGAGCAGATCGTGAAGCACGCGCAGGAACACGGCGGCAGCGACGAGGTCGTCAAGGCCCTCAAGGGCATCGACGACCGCGAGTACGAGGGGCCCAGCGGAGTGAGCGCGGCGGTCTTCGACTGAAGAAGGACCCCCGGCCCCCGTGCAGGGCCCCGCCGCGAGCCTGCGAGTGGCGGGGGGCACGGGGGTCCTTCTACTAGGTTCCTGACCTATGACGTCGGGGCAGCGGGGCTACAACGAGGACATGCGCCTGGCGCACGTGCTGGCCGACCAGGCCGACGCGATCAGCCTGGACCGGTTCCGCGCCCAGGACCTGCAGGTCGACACCAAGCCGGACCTGACGCCGGTCACCGACGCCGACCGGGCGGTCGAGGAACAGCTGCGCAGCACGCTGGCCCGGGCCCGCACCCGCGATGCGGTGATCGGCGAGGAGTTCGGCAGCACCGGCCGCGGGGACCGGCGCTGGGTCGTCGACCCGATCGACGGGACGAAGAACTTCGTCCGCGGGGTGCCGGTCTGGGCGACGCTGGTCGCCCTGCTCGACGGCGACGTGCCCGTCGTCGGCCTGGTGTCCGCGCCGGCACTCAACCGCCGTTGGTGGGCCGCGGCCGGCACCGGCGCCTGGACCGGCCGGCGGCTGGAGAACGCGACCCGCTGCACGGTGTCGAAGGTCACCACCTTGGCCGACGCGAGCCTGTCCTACTCCAGCCTGTCCGGCTGGGAGGAACGCGGGCGGCTCGACGCCTTCCTGGACCTGACCCGCTCGGTCTGGCGGACCCGCGCCTACGGGGACTTCTGGAGCTACATGATGGTCGCCGAAGGCGCCGTCGACGTGGCCTGCGAGCCCGAGGTCTCGCTGTGGGACCTCGCCGCCCTGGACGTGATCGTGCGGGAGGCCGGCGGGACCTTCACCGACCTGGACGGGAAGCCCGGGCCGGCCGGCGGCAGCGCGGTGGCGACCAACGGCGTCCTGCACCCCGGCGTGCTGACGGCGCTCGCCCCAGGTGCGGGTCGAGCGCCGTCAGTCTGAGCTCAGCGGGTCAGCGGACCGGGCCTGCTCCCGGACCGGCTCCCGGGCCGTTGCCCCCACGGCCGCCCTGCACCCGACGGCGGACGTCGTCGATCTTCGCCCGCGTCTTGGGGTCCTTGGCCAGCTGCTGGGCCTTGTCCGTCGCCTGACGGATGGCCTGCTTGCCCTTCGGGCTGTTCGCGAACTGCACGACCTTGTTGAACAGCGACGCCACGACGCGTCCACCCCCCTGCCTGTTGCGGGGAGCCCTCGTGGGCTCCGCTCCTCCCGGTCAACGGTGCCAGCCGCGGAGCCGTTCCGCGCGGTGAGCCGAGGTCAGTGCACGGCCGCGGTCCAGCGCTCCCGGACGGCGGCGAACCCGCCCTGCGGCGCGGGTTCCACGACCGGGCCCGTTGCCCGCTGCGGCACGACCTCCAGGCCCACCCCACGGGCGGCCAGGACGGCGGCGCCGGCCGCGGACGCACTGCGCACCTGGACGTGCTGCACCGGCCGCTCCAGGGCGTCGGCCAGCAACTGCTGCACGCCCGGCTCGCGAGCACCGCCCCCGGTGAGCACGACCAGCTCCCCCGCCGCCGGGCCGAGCAGCTCCAGCGCGGCCGCGACCGCGCAGGCCACGCCCTCCAGCGCCGCCCGGGCCAGGTCCACGCGGGTGGTGTCCGCCGACAGGCCGGTCCAGCCTCCCCGGGCATCGGGTCCGGCCACCCCGCCGCGCTCCCCGGTCAGGAACGGGGAGAACACGACCCCGCCGGCACCGGGCGCCGAGGTCGTGAGGCTGCCGGCGAACGCGGTCCAGTCCAGACCCAGCACCTCCTGCACCCAGGACCAGGCCGTACCCGCGTTCTGCAGTGCGGCCATCGCGTACCAGCCGTCCTCGGCGTCGGCGAAGCAGTGGACGACGGGGTCGGCGACCGGGGCGGGCCGGACCCCGGGACGGAGGAGCTGCGCGCCCGAACCGAGGTTGACCTGCACGCCCGAGCGGGCGCCGGCGGCCAGCAGCGCCAGCGGGGTGTCCGCCCCGCCGACGACGACGGGCACCGCGCCCCCCAGCAGCTCCGCCGTCCCGATGACGGCGTCGCCCGGCCGCACCGCCGGCAGCAGGCCGGGGTCGATCCCGGCCGCGTCGGCGGCGGCCATGGACCAGCGGTCGCCGGGCACGTCCCAGAGCAGGGTGGCCGAGGCGTCACTGCGGTCGGTGACCGCCGGGTCGGCACCGGGGACGAGGGTGGCGCGCACCGCATCCTTGGGCAGCAGCACCGTCGCCGCCCGGGCCACCAGCTCCGGCCGGTGCACGGCGAGCCAGGCGAGCAGCGGGCCGGTCATCCCGGCCGCCAGGGGGTTGGCCAGTGCGTCGCGGTCCGGGGCGGGCAGCTCGCGCCAGCGCTGCAGCTCGGCAGCGGCCCGCCGGTCGGGCCACAGCAGCGCCGGGGCCAGCGCCGCACCGGCCGCGTCGACCAGCACCGCACCGTGCATCTGGCCGCTGAGCCCGAACGCGGCCACCGGACGGCCGGCCAGCTGCCCGGCGAGCGCGGCCAGCGCACCGTCCAGCGCCCGCCGCCACACCGCCACGTCGGTCTGCGCCCAGCCCGGTTCCGGTCGGTCGACCGGGTAGTCGGCCTCGCTCTCGGCGACCACCGCCCCGGCCA
>JAOPVN010000422.1 GCA_025966175.1 Modestobacter sp.
GTGTAGTCCCAGTACGTGTAGACGCCCGGGCCGGGGGTGTGCGGCCGGACGACGTCGGTGAACCCGGCCTCCACGACCCCGCGGAACGCCGCGCGCTCGGGCTCGGAGACGTGCGTGGAGTGGCTGAACACCGAGATGTCCCACACGTCGTCGTCCTGCGGGGCGATGTTCCAGTCCCCGACCAGGGCGACCGGCGCCTCGGCGTCCTCGGTCAGCCAGCCGGCGGCGTGCACCCGCAGCGCCTCCAGCCACTCGAGCTTGTACTGCAGGTGCGGGTCGGTGAGCGTGCGGCCGTTGGGCACGTACAGGCTCCACACCCGGATGCCGCCGCACGTGGCGCCCAGCGCCCGCGCCTCAGCGGCGGGCTCGACGCCCTCCTTCGACGACCAGGTCGGCATGCCCGGGAAGCCGACCTGCACGTCGGTGAGCCCCACCCGGGACAGCAGCGCGACGCCGTTCCACTGCGAATGGCCGACGTGCGCGACCTCGTACCCGAGCGCCTCGAACCGGGCTGACGGGAACTGGTCGTCGCGGCACTTGGTCTCCTGCAGCGCCAGGACGTCGACGTCGCTGCGCTGCAGCCAGGCCTCCACCCGCTCGGCTCGGCTGCGGATGGAGTTGACGTTCCAGGTGGCCAGGCGCACGGTCTCTGACCCTACGAGAGCGTGCTGGAACGGCCCGGCCCGGCCCAGCCTGCGAGGGCTGGGGGGCAGGGTGGTCCTCTTACTGGGGGAGCGGGGTGAGCTTCTCGTCCGAGCGGGCCTGCAGGCGGGCCCGCATCCGGTCCCGGCTCTCCACGAACTTGGTCGCCTGGGAGTCCAGGCCGACCATGAACTCGGCCAGCTCCTCGCGGGCCTTCTCGCCCTCGGGCCCCAGGTCGGTGCGCTCGAACACCTTCCAGGCCCGCAGCACGGGGCTGATCACGTCGTCGTGGTGCAGGCGCAGGTCGTAGATGCCGGCCTTGGCGATGATCACCGAGTTCTTGCGGAAGCCGGCCATCGTCGCGCCGGGCATCTCGAACCGCATGACCTCGTCGGCGACGGCGCGCATCGTGGCGTCGGGCTCGATGTCGAAGGCCGCCGAGACGATGTTCCGGTAGAAGACCATGTGCAGGTTCTCGTCCTTGGCGATTCGGGTCAGCAGCTGCTCTGCGATCGGGTCGCCGGTGGCCTTGCCGGTGTTCCGGTGGCTGACCCGGGTGGCCAGCTCCTGGAAGGAGACGTAGGTGACCGCCTCCAGCGGGGTCTTGTCACCGGAGTCGTAGCCGGAGGTCATGTAGTCCATCCGGGCGCGCTCGAGCTCGACGGGGTCGACGCCGCGGGTGACCACGAGGTAGTCGCGCAGCGCGATCCCGTGCCGGTTCTCCTCCGCCGTCCAGCGCCCGACCCAGGTGCCCCAGGCGCCGTCGCGGCCGAACCGGGTGGCGATCTCGCGGTGATAGCTGGGGAGGTTGTCCTCGGTCAGCAGGTTGGTGAACATCGCCGCCTTGGCGGTCTCGTCCAGCCGGGACTGCTCCGGCGACCAGTCCTCGCCGCCGAGGAAGGCGAAGTCCCGCCCTTGCGACCAGGGGATGTAGTCGTGGGGATGCCACTCCTGGGCCAGGCCCAGGTGGCGGTTGAGGTTCTCCTCCACGACCGGCTCGAGCTCGGCGAGCAGCGCTGCTTCCAGCGGCGTCCGGGACACGGTGGCCTCCTCAGTTCGGTACCTACGGTGTCGTAACCTACGGAACCGTAACAACGGCGGGGTCGGGTGCACAGTTCCGGGCGACAGCGGGGCCGGGCGGCCTCGAGCACGCGCCGAACGGGATACCCAGGATGCGGCGGAGCAGTCGCGACCTGTGCTCCGGCGTCACGTACGCGGCGCTGACCGCACCACAGCCGGCTGCCTCCGGTGAGTGAGGACGGTCACCGACCCCGGCTCGGTCCCCGGATCGGTGGGACCATGGCCGGATGACCTGGTCCGGCGAGCGAGCGACTGCCGCGTGAGCGACACCGTCGCCCCGGACGCCGCTGGCTCGTCGCGCCGCGGCACGCACCCCGCCGGCGGGTTCGGCCCGGCGCTGCTGCTGACCGTGGCCGGCACGGTGGTGCCGGGCACCGCGTTCCTGGCCAGCGGGCGCCGCCGGCTGGGCGCCGTCGTCCTCGCGCTGTTCCTGCTGCTCCTGGCGGGCGGGGCCTGGCTGGCCACCTCCGGCCGGCGGCACGCGATCCGGCTGGCCGTCGACTCGACCGCGCTGCTCTGGGTCATCGGCGGGGTCGCGACCCTGGCCCTGTTGTGGCTGATCGTCGTCGTCACCGGCTACCGGTCGTTGCGGCCGCGCGGCATCCGGCGCTGGCAGCACGCCCTGGGCAGCCTGGTCGTGCTGCTGCTCTGCGCGGGAGTCGTTGCCCCGGCGGTCTTCGTCGTCCAGATCGCCGCCGCGCAGCGCAGCCTGGTCGACGCCGTGTTCCACGACGGCACCAGCGCCACGGTCCTGCAGCCCACCGACGCGGCCCATCCCTTCGGGACCAAGCAGGAGGTCAACATCCTGCTGCTCGGCGGGGACGGCGGCCAGGGTCGTGAGGGCGTGCGCACCGACACGGTGATCGTGGCCAACGTGCAGACCGCCACCGGCGCGACGACGCTGTTCAGCCTGCCGCGCAACCTGGAGAACCTGCCCTTCCCCCCGGACAGCCCGCTGGCCGCGGTCTACCCGAACGGCTTCACGGCCGGCAGCGAGGACGAGAGCCTGCTCAACGCGGTCTACCGCAACGGGCCCGCCGCGCACCCGAACATCCTCGGCCCCACCGACGACCCGGGCGCGGACTTCCTCAAGCTCGGCGTCGGCCAGGCGCTCGGCCTGCACATCGACTACTACGTGCTGGTCAACCTCGACGGCTTCAGCCAGCTCGTCGACGCACTGGGCGGGATCACGGTCAACGTCAACTACTACGTCCCCGTCGGCGGTGAGCCGACGATCGGCACCCTGCCGGACTCCTACATCGCACCAGGTCCCCATCAGCACATGGACGGCGCGACGGCGCTCGCCTTCGCCCGCGGGCGGTTCGGGCTCACCGACTACCAGCGGATGGACCGCCAGCGCTGCGTGCTCGACGCGATCGTCGCGGCGGCGAACCCGGTGACGCTGCTGTCCCGCTACCAGGAGCTGGCGCGGACCACCCAGAACATCCTCTCCACGGACCTGCCGCAGTCCCTGCTGGGTGACGTCGTCGACCTCGGGCTCCGGGTCAAGGACACCGCCATCCGCAGCGTCGTCTTCGACGACACGGTGATCAGGCCCGCCTATCCCGACTACGCCCTCATCCGCTCGCTGGTGCGGCAGGCGCTGGCCGCACCGTCGGACACCCCGGCTCCCACGACCACCGCGCCCAGCTCCCCGGCCGCGCCGACCACGGGTGCCGCGCCGACCAGGGGTGCCGGACCGACCGGTGCCGCGGGCCCGGCGGCCGAGGTCGCCGACGCCTGCGCCTACGACCCCGTGCAGGCCCAGGCTGCGCTCACCGCCGGTCAGCCGCCCACCCGCCGGGGCTGACCCGCCCGCAGCTCAGCCGGCCAGCACGACCATCAGCGTCCGCGGGCCGTGCACGCCCTCGACCCGCTGCAGCTCGATGTCGCTGGTCGCCGACGGGCCGCTGACCATCGTCAGGGGCCGCAGCGGGTCCAGCCGGGCCAGGCCCTCGGGCACGCTGCCCACCACCTGGTCGGCGGTGACCACGCACACCAGGCAGTCGGGCAGCAGCGACAGCGCCCGGCGTCCGCACGCGGGGGAGCCGTCCAGCACCAGCGTCCCGGTCTCGGCGATCGCGACGGCGACGGCGGTCACCGAGGCCGCGCGGTCGGCCAGCTGGACCGGGGGCCGGTCGTCGTCCACGTCGCAGCCGTCGGGCCGCCATTCGGCAGGAAGCCCCGGCGCGACGACGACGTCTCCGCGCGCCCAGCCGGCGCCGAGTGCGAGCTCCAGCGCGGCCAGGACGGTCACGTCGACCTGGTCCGGAGGGCAGCGCAGCACCGTGGCGCGGTAGTCCTCGACCCGGTCGACGAGCAGCTCCAGCAGGGCAGGGTCACCGGCCGGACGCCCGTCGGTCAGCCGGTAGTCGCGGGCCACCTCGGCCGGCGTCGCCCGGTCGGGTCCCAGCGCCGTGCGGATCCGGCCGAGCACCTCCTCGCGCGCACTCGGTGGGGTCATGACCCGCTCCCGTGCTCGCGCACCCACGACTCCACGAACGTCTCCTTCGGCGGGGTGGGCAGGTCCCGGCTGCGGGTCCAGCCCGAGATCGGCGGCGGCATCGCGTTGGGCAGCGTCGGCTTCCCGCGGGAGATCAGCCGACCCAGCTTCGCGGCCCGCTGTGTCAGGTGCCAGAGCCGGGGGTTCGACATCACCTTCGCGAGACCGCGGAAGGCCAGCGCCTCCGCCGTCGGCTTCTCCTGCGCCTCGACGTGCTCGGCCCGCAGGTGCACCAGGATCGACGGGATGTCGATCGCCACCGGGCACACCTCGTAGCAGGCGCCGCAGAGCGAGGACGCGTACGGCAGCGAGGCGTTGTCCTCCACGCCGGTCAACATCGGCGACAGCACGGCGCCGATCGGCCCGGGGTAGACCGACCCGTAGGCGTGCCCGCCGGCCCGCTCGTAGACCGGGCAGACGTTCAGGCAGGCCGAGCAGCGGATGCAGTGCAGCGCCTCCCGCCCCACCTCGTCGGCGAGCACCGCGGTGCGCCCGTTGTCCAGCAGCACCAGGTGGAACTCCTGCGGCCCGTCGCCGGGCGTCACGCCGGCCCAGGTGGAGGTGTAGGGGTTCATCCGCTCCCCGGTGGAGGAGCGGGGCAGCAGCTGCAGGAACACCTCCAGGTCGCGCCAGGTGGGCACGATCTTCTCGATGCCCATCACGGTGATCAGCGTCTCCGGGAGGGTCAGGCACATCCGGCCGTTGCCCTCGCTCTCGACGACGGTGAGCGTGCCGGTCTCGGCGACGGCGAAGTTCGCCCCGCTGATGGCGACCCGGGCGCGCAGGAACCGCTCGCGCAGGTGCTGCCGGGCGGCCATCGCCAGGTGGCGTGGGTCGTCGGTGAGGCCGGGGTCGACGCCGGGGATGGTGCGCAGGAAGATCTCGCGGATCTCGGCCCGGTTCTTGTGGATCGCCGGCACCAGGATGTGGCTGGGCTTGTCCTCGCCCAGCTGCACGATCAGCTCGGCCAGGTCGGTCTCGTAGACGTCGAGGCCCGCGGCCTCCAGCGCCTCGTTCAGGCCGATCTCCTGGGTGGCCATCGACTTGACCTTGACCACCTCGGTCGTGCCGGTGGCCTGGACCAGCCGGGTGACGATCTCGTTGGCCTCGACCGCGTCCCGGGCCCAGTGGACGACGCCGCCGCGGGCGGTCACCTGCCGCTCGAGCTCCTCCAGGTGGTCGTCGAGCCGGGCCATGGTCGCGGCCTTGAGCGCCCGGCCGGCCTCCCGGAGCTGCGCCCAGTCCGGCAGCTCGGCGACCACCCGGCCGCGCTTGCCGCGGATGGTGCTGGTCGCGTGGCCCAGGTTGGCCCGCAGCTGGCCGTCGCGCAGGGCCTCACGGGCGGCGTCCGGGAAGGACCGGTCGCCGCGCAGGTGACCGACGCCGCGCGGTGCGGTGGGCAGGCCGAGGAACGTCGGGGCCTTCGGCGGCACGGTGGCGGTCATGCCGGGATCGCAGGGTCGGTGTGCTGGTGGGGAGTCACGGCGTCCTCCGTCGAGGCGAGGATCTCGGCCAGGTGCACGGTGCGGGTGCCCGAGCGCAGCCGGGACAACCCGCCGCCGATGTGCAGGAGGCAGGAGGCGTCCCCGGCCGTGCACACCTCGGCGTGGGTGGAGAGCACGTTGGCCATCTTGTCGGTGAGCATGGCGGTCGAGGTGTCGGCGTTCTTCACCGCGAAGGTGCCGCCGAACCCGCAGCACTGGTCGGCGCCGGGCAGCTCCACCAGCTCGAGCCCCCGGACGGCGCGCAGCAGCTGGTAGGGCCGCTCGCCCACGCCCAGCAGCCGCAGCGAGTGGCACGTCGGGTGGTAGGTGACCCGGTGCGGGTAGTAGGCGCCGACGTCGGTGACACCCAGGACGTCGACCAGGAACTGGGACAGCTCGTAGGTGCGGCCGGCCAGCTCCTCGGCGGCCTGCGCCAGCCCCTCGTCCCCGGCCCGGCGGGCCACCGCGGCCTGCTGGTGGTGGATCGAGGCGACGCACGAGCCGGACGGCGCGACGATCGCCTGGGCGCCGGAGAACGCCCGGACGTGGTTGGCGACGATCGACACCGCTTCGCGGCGGTAGCCGGTGTTGACGTGCATCTGCCCGCAGCAGGCCTGCCCGCGCGGGACGACGACGTCGTGCCCGAGCCGCTGCAGCAGCGACGCGGTGGCCCGGGCCACCGACGGGGTCAGGGTGTCCACCAGGCAGGTGGCGAAGAGCGCGACCTCCATGAGCGGCTCCTCCTCTCAGCTCGCGACGGTGCGGCGGGGCCGCCGGACCATGCTGGACTCCCGGACGACGAGCATGGGCTCGAAGACCAGTTGTTCGTGGACGTGCGGCCGGTCCTGGGTACCGCCACCGGCCTCGTCGAGCAGCAGCTCGGCGGCCCGGCGACCCAGCTCGACCCGGGGCTTGCGCACCGAGGTCAGCGGCACGGCGGCCGCGGCGGCGTAGTCGATGTCGTCGTACCCGACGATGGCAAAGTCCTCGGGGACTCGCACCCCGTGGCGCACCATCTCCTGCAGCACGCCCATCGCCAGCAGGTCGTTGGCGCAGATCGCCGCGGTGGGCCGCCGGGCGGCCGGCAGGCCCAGGATCCGTGCCGCCGCCTCTCGGCCGCCGGCGACCGTGAGGGTCTCGGGGGTCAGGACGGTGAGCGCGTCCTCGGCGCCGGTGCCCTCGCGCACGGCGGCGACCACCCCGTCGTGCCGCTCCTGCAGCTGCGGGAGACCGCCGGAGCCGCCGATGAAGGCGATCCGCCGGTGCCCGCGCTCGAGCAGGTGGTCGGCGGCCAGCCGGCCGCCCAGGACGTCGTCCACCGCGACGGCGCACTGGTCGGGGCCGGGGGCGCGGCGGTCCAGCAGGACCACCGGGACGCCGCGGCTGCGCAGCGCCTGCAGCTGGGTCGAGAGCTCGGCCGTGGGGGTGATCACCACGCCCTGGACCCGCTGCTCGGTGAGGACCTCGAGGTGGGCGGCCTCCTTGGCCGGCGAGCCGTCGGAGTTGCACAGGATCACGGCCAGGCCCTGCGCGTTGGCGACCTCCTCGACGCCGCGGGCGGCATCGGTGAAGAACGGGTTGGCGATGTCGAGCACGAGCAGCCCGATGGTCCGGCTGCGGCCGGCGCGCAGGTGCCGCGCCGACTCGTTGCGGACGAAGCCCAGGTCGGCGATCGCGGTGAGCACGCGCTCCCGGGTCGGCGGGCTCACGGTGTCGGGCCGGTTCAGGACGTTGCTGACCGTGCCCACCGAGACGCCCGCCCGGACGGCGACGTCGCGGATGCTGGCGGTCAGCGGAGCCTCCTCGGTGCAGCGGTGGGCAGACCGTAGCGGGCCGCGGCTGCCCGGTCAGGTTGAAACGTGCCAACGGGCCGCCGCGACAAGGCCACCAGGGGGAAACGGGACGACGCGCGGTGGTTGACACCTTCCTAGCAGGTTCCCTATGGTCTGCGCCACAACCTGTCTGAAACGTTTCATTCGATGCTCCGACTGACTGGAGACCCCCGTGACCGACCTCCGCGACCGGGCGCTCGCCGCCCTCGCCACCCAGACCATCGAGTTGCCCTCCTGGGCCTTCGGCAACTCCGGCACCCGGTTCAAGGTCTTCGGTCAGCCCGGTGTGGCCCGCGACCCGTTCGAGAAGCTCCAGGACGCCGCCCAGGTGCACGCCTCCACCGGCGTCGCGCCACGGGTGTCGCTGCACATCCCGTGGGACCGGGTCGAGAACTACGACGAGCTGGCCGCGCACGCCGCGAACCTGGGCATCTCCATCGGCGCGATCAACTCCAACCTGTTCCAGGACGACGACTACCGGCTCGGCTCGCTGACCCACCCGGACCCGGCGGTGCGGAAGAAGGCGATCGCGCACCACGCGGAGTGCGTGGACGTGATGCGGGCGACGGGGTCGACCGACCTGAAGCTCTGGCTGCCCGACGGCACGAACTACGCCGGCCAGGACGACCTGCGGGCCCGCCAGGACCGGCTCGCCGAGTCCCTCCGCGAGGTCTACGCGCTGCTCGACCCCGGACACCGGCTGCTCATCGAGTACAAGTTCTTCGAGCCGTACTTCTACGCGACCGACATCCCCGACTGGGGCACCTCGCTGCTGCACTGCCTGGAGCTCGGGCCGCAGGCGCAGGTCGTGCTGGACACCGGGCACCACGCCCCGGGCACCAACATCGAGTTCATCGTCATGCAGCTGCTGCGGGTGGGCCGGCTGGGTGCCTTCGACTTCAACTCGCGCAACTACGCCGACGACGACCTGATCGTGGGCTCGGCCGATCCCTTCCAGCTGTTCCGGATCATGCACGAGATCGTCGGCAACGACGCCCTGCGGCCGGAGTCCGGCGTCAACTTCATGCTCGACCAGTGCCACAACATCGAGCCGAAGATCCCCGGCCAGATCCGCTCGGTGATGAACGTCCAGGAGGCCACGGCGAAGGCCCTGCTGGTCGACCGGGAGGCGCTGCGGACCGCCCAGCTCGCCGGTGACGTGCTCGGCGCGAACGGCGTGCTGATGGACGCCTACAACACCGACGTCCGCCCGCTGCTGGTCGAGCTGCGGGAGTCCAAGGGCCTGCCCACGGACCCCTACGCCGCCTACGCCGCCACCGGCTACGCCGACACGATCGCCGCCGAGCGCATCGGCGGCACCCAGGCCGGCTGGGGCGCCTGATGAAGGACCCGGCCGCCCCCCGCGACACCATCGAAAGGACTCCAAGTGACCAACCCCGCGGTCAGTGACCTGCTCGCCCGCAGCAACCGGCTCGGCAGCGACCCGCGCAACACCAACTACGCCGGCGGCAACACCTCCGCCGCCGGCAGCGAGACCGACCCGGTCACCGGGCAGCCGGTCGAGCTGCTGTGGGTCAAGGGCTCCGGCGGCGACCTGGGCACGCTGACGGGGTCCGGCCTGGCCGTCCTCCGCCTGGACCGGCTGCGCTCGCTGGTCGACGTCTACCCCGGCGTCGACCGCGAGGACGAGATGGTCGCCGCCTTCGACTACTGCCTGCACGGCCGGGGCGGGGCGGCCCCGAGCATCGACACCGCGATGCACGGCCTGGTCCGCGCCGCGCACGTCGACCACCTGCACCCGGACTCCGGCATCGCGCTGGCCACCGCCGCCCACGGGGAGGACCTGACCCGGGAGTGCTTCGGCGACCGCGTCGTCTGGGTGCCGTGGCGCCGTCCGGGCTTCCAGCTGGGCCTGGACATCGCCGAGATCGCGGCGAAGAACCCGCAGGCGATCGGCGCGATCCTGGGCGGGCACGGGATCACCGCCTGGGCCGACACCAGCGAGCAGTGCGAGGCCAACTCGCTGGAGATCATCGCGACGGCGGAGCGGTTCCTCGCCGAGCGCGGCCGCCCGCAGCCCTTCGGCCCGGCGCTGCCCGGCTACGAGGCGCTGCCTCCGGACGAGCGGCGGGCGAAGGCCGCGGCGCTGTTCCCGGTGATCCGGGGGCTGGCGTCGACCGACAAGCCGCAGGTGGGGCACCTGACCGACGCCGACGTCGTGCTGGACTTCCTCGCCTCGGCCGAGCACCCGCGGCTCGCCGCGCTGGGCACCTCCTGCCCGGACCACTTCCTGCGCACCAAGGTGCGCCCGCTGGTGGTCGACCTGCCGGCGTCGGCCCCGGTCGAGGACGTCGTGGCCCGGCTGACGGAGCTGCACGAGCAGTACCGCGCCGACTACGCCGCCTACTACGCGCGGCACGCGACACCGGACAGCCCGCCGATGCGGGGCGCGGACCCGGCGGTCGTGCTGGTGCCGGGCGTGGGCATGTTCAGCTTCGGGGCGAACAAGCAGACCGCCCGGGTGGCCGGTGAGTTCTACGTCAACGCGATCAACGTGATGCGCGGGGCGGAGGCGGTCTCCCGCTACGCGCCGATCGACGAGGCCGAGAAGTTCCGGATCGAGTACTGGGCGCTGGAGGAGGCCAAGCTCGCCCGGATGCCGAAGCCCAAGCCGCTGGCCACCCGGGTCGCGCTGGTCACCGGGGCGGCGAGTGGCATCGGCAAGGCGATCGCCGAGCGGCTGGCTGCCGAGGGCGCCTGCGTCGTCGTGGCCGATCTGGACCTGGCCAAGGCGGCCGACGCCGCGGCCGCGATCGGGAACGCCGACGTCGCCGTCGGGGTAGCCGTGGACGTCAGCGACGCCGAGGCCGTGGCGGCCGCCTTCCGCGAGGCCGTGCTGGCCTTCGGCGGGGTCGACCTGGTGGTCAACAACGCCGGGCTGTCGATCTCCAAGCCGCTGCTGGAGACCACCGAGCAGGACTGGGACCTGCAGCACGACGTGATGGCCAAGGGCAGCTTCCTGGTCTCCCGCGAGGCGGCCCGGATCATGATCGAGCAGGGGATGGGGGGCGACGTCGTCTACATCTCCTCGAAGAACAGCGTCTTCGCCGGGCCCAACAACATCGCCTACTCCGCCACCAAGGCCGACCAGGCCCACCAGGTGCGGCTGCTGGCCGCCGAGCTCGGCGAGCACGGCGTCAAGGTCAACGGCGTCAACCCCGACGGGGTCGTCCAGGGCTCGGGCATCTTCGCCTCCGGGTGGGGCGCCAACCGCGCGGCCGTCTACGGCGTGGAGGAGAAGGACCTGGGCAAGTTCTACGCCCAGCGCACCATCCTCAAGCGCGAGGTGCTCCCCGAGCACATCGCCAACGCCGTGTTCGTGCTGTGCGGTCCCGACATGACGCACACGACCGGTCTGCACGTCCCCGTCGACGCAGGCGTCGCCGCGGCCTTCCTGCGATGAGGCCGCGATGAGCCCGGCGGGGGACCCGATCGCCGGCCGGGCCGCGGTCCGGGTCGTCGCGGTCGACCTCGGGGCGACCTCGGGCCGCGTCATGGCGGCCCGGGTCGGCCTGGACCCCGACGTCCTGGAGCTCACCGAGGTGCACCGCTTCCCCAACGGGGCCGAGCGCCACCCCGACGGCTCGCTGCGCTGGGACCTCGAGCGCCTGCACCGCGAGGTGCTCGAGGGGATCCGGCGGGCTGCGGCGACCGGACCCGTGGACGCGATCGGGGTCGACTCCTGGGCGGTCGACTACGGCCTGGTCGACGCCGACGGGCGGCTGCTGGGGCCGGCGTACTCCCACCGGGACGGGCGCACCGACGGCGTCGCCGACGTCGTCGAGGCACAGGTCGGTGCGCAGCGGCTGTACGCCGAGACCGGCCTCCAGCGCCTGCCCTTCAACACCCTGTTCCAGCTCGTCGCCGGGCGCGAGGACCTGGCCGGTGCCGCCCACCTGCTGCTGGTGCCCGACCTGGTCACGTCGTGGCTGACCGGGCGGGTCGTGGCCGAGCGCACCAACGCCTCGACCACCCAGTTCTACGGCGCCCGCTCGCGCGCCTGGTCCACCGACCTGCTCGACGAGCTGGGCCTGCCGACCGGGCTGCTGCCCCCGCTGGTCGACCCGGGCACCCTGGTCGGGCCCGTGCTCGAGGACGTGGCGGCTGGGCTCGGCCTGCCGCCCGGCGTGCCGGTCGTGGCCGTCGGCTCCCACGACACCGCGTCCGCGGTCGTGGGCGTGCCGGCCGGGGACGAGCCGTTCGCCTACGTCTCCTCGGGCACCTGGTCCCTGGTGGGCCTGGAGCTGGCCGAGCCGGTGCTCACCGAGGCCGCCCGCGAGGCCGACTTCACCAACGAGGCCGGCGTCGACGGCACCACCCGGTTCCTCCAGAACGTCTCGGGCCTGTGGGTGCTCTCGGAGTGCCTGCGGACCTGGCGCGCCGAGGGTCGCTCCGTGGCGCTGCCGGCCGTGCTGGCCGGGGCCGCGGCGCACCCCTCGCTGGGCACGTTCGCGATCGGCGACCACCGGCTGGTCGCCCCCGACGGCATGCCCGCCCGGGTCGTGGCGCTGGCCCGCGAGGCCGGCATCGCGCTGTCGGGCGAGCCGGTCGAGCTGGTGCGGGTGGTGCTCGACAGCCTCGCCGCGGCGTACGCCCGGAGCGTGGGGGTGGCCTCCCGGCT